>JACVSB010000161.1 GCA_014534155.1 Thermoleophilia bacterium | reverse complement strand
CGGCGCGCTCGCCCTCGGCCGCTACGCGCCCTACCCGCTGCGAGGCGAGGAGCGCGGTCGAGGGCCGATCCGGGCGGCGATCCGTGGGGCCGTCCTCGCTGCGCGCAGGCGGCGGGCCGCCCGCGTTCGTGCGGACGCGCCGCATCGGGCGGCCGGCGGCGGCAGCTAGGGGCCTGTCCGGAAAGCGTCGCGGCGGGTGCAGCTGCAAACCGGCTGGTTTTCGCGTGCCCGGCATCACGGAGGTTCCCGCATCCGCCCCTAGGCGAGCGGCAGGTACCGGACGAGCTCGCCTGCCGCGAGCTCGCCCTCGCCGGGCTCGACGGAGAGGAGCGCGTCGGCCGACGCGGCGCGCACGATCATGTGCGATTCCTGGCCGCGGAGGGGCTCGAGCAGGAGCTCCTCCCCCTCCCCGAGGGCGCGGGCGCGGACGAACTCGTGGCGCGCAGCGTTCCGGCGCACGGGCGCGGCGAGTCGCGCCGAGAGCAGGCGAGGCAGGGGCCGCGGGAGTCCGACGAGGGCGTTCAGGGCGGGGCGGACGAGCAACTCGAAGGCGACGAGCACGGACACGGGGTTGCCGGGGAGGTTGAAGACCAGGTGGTCCCGGCGGACACCGAACGCAACGGGCTTGCCGGGCTTGACCGCGACGCCCCAGAACACCTCCTCGACGCGGAGGCCCCGCTGGGCCTCGCGGACGAGGTCGTGCGGGCCCACCGACGCTCCGCCGGTGGTGAGGAGGACGTCGAAGGCGAGCAGCGCCCGCTCGCTCGCCCGCACGATCTCGTCCCGCTCGTCCTCGACGACGCCGAGCTGCGCGGGAACCGCGCCCGCGGACTGGAGCGCGGCCGCGAGCAGGAGGCCGTTCGACTCGTAGATCTCGCCCGGCGCGAGCTCCGCCCCGGGCGAGCGCAGCTCGCCGCCCGTGACGAGGATGGCAACGCGGGGCCGCTTCGCGCAGCGAACCTCGGCCACTCCGGCGGCGGCGAGGGCGCCGACGGCGGCCGGCGCGAGGACCGTCCCCGGCTCGAGCACCGTGTCGCCAGAGCGAACGTCGCCCCCGATCCCTCGCACGTTCGCGTCGGCAGGGACCGCGGACCGCACGACGACGGCGCCGTCCCCACCCTCGGTCAACTCGACGGGAACGACGGCATCGGCCCCGGTCGGGACGGCACCCCCGGTCGAGATCCGCACGGCTTCGCCCGTGGAGACGGTTCCGGGGTACGGACGCCCGGCCCGTGCCTCGCCGCGCACGGCGAGCGTCGTCGGCAGGGGCGAGAGGTCACCGCTTCGCACGGCGTAGCCGTCCATCGCCGAGCTGCGAAAGGGCGGCAGATCGGCCACGGCGCGCGCCGCCTCCGCGAGGACGCGCCCTGCGGCCCGCTCCACGGGCACCCGCTCGGACTCCAGCGCGCGCACGCGCGCGAGCACAAGCTCCTGAGCTTCGGTCAGGGAGACGAGCCCGGCCATCGCCGTACCCTAACCGGCGGGTCTGTTGCCTCCCTCGCTAACGGCGGGGGTTCGTACCCGTAGGCGGCGGCGGGGGCGGCGCCGGAGGAGGCGGAGCCGGCGGCGGAGGGGCCGGCGCGGGAGGCGGGGCAGGGGGCGAGGGCGCCGGCGCGGGGGGTGGAGAAGGGGGATCTGGCGTGGACTTGCTCGTCGAGGTCGTCGCGGCGGTCGTCGTCTTCGTCTCCGCGCCCGCGTCGCCCGCGTCCTCCCCGCCGCCCGTCTCCGCCTTCTCGCCCTCGAAGGCGTACTGGCCGTGGAACCCCTGCCACGTTACGGGCTCGGAGGGGAGCGGGAAGTCGTGCACCGGGACACCGCGCAGGGCGGCGGACATGAAGAGGTTCCAGATCGTCGCCGGGAACGTCCCGCCCGCGACGCGGATCCCGTGCACGTTCGTCATCTCCACTTGCGCGTTCGGGTAGCCGACCCAGACCGCCGTCGCGAGCTCCGGGGAGTAGCCGGCGAACCAGGCGTCGGCGAAGTTGTCCGTCGTCCCCGTCTTGCCCGCCACCGGGCGCCCGATGTTCGCCCCCGTTCCCGTCCCGGCGAGGACGTTCTGGCGGAGGATCTTCGTCACCTCGTACGCCACCCCGTCGGAGAAAACGCGCTTGCGCCGCGGCTTGCCCCAGCTCGCCTCGTCGTCCTCGTGGCCGTTCGCGAGCACGACCTTCCGGATCGCCATCGGCTCCGAGTGAACGCCGCCAGCGGCCAGCGTCGCGTACGCCGAAGCCATCTCAAGGACGGAGACCGAGTTGGAGCCGAGCCCGACCGACGCTACCGGCTCGAGCTTCGTCTTGATCCCCATCCGGTGCGCGACGTCCACGACCTTCTCGGGGCCGACGTCCAGCGTGAGGCGCGCGTACACCGTGTTGTCCGAGCGCAGGGTCGCAGCCGCGATCGACGTGGGCCCGACGTACGTGTGGTCGTAGGTGGAGACCTCCCACACGCAGTTCGGGTCGACGGCCTCCGAGCAGGTCGGGTCCGGCTGCCAGCGAAACGGCGCGGACAGGTACGTAGTCGCGGGGTTGATCGCCTGCTCGATCGCCTCGGTGAGGACGAACGTCTTGAAGGCCGACCCGGCCTGCCGCTTCCCCTGCGCGGCGAGGTTGAACTGGATGTTCTTGCGCTGCGGCGCCACTGCCGCCATCGCGCGGATCGCGCCGTTCGCCGGGTTGATGGAGACGAGCGCCGAGGCGGGGTCCGAGTCGTACGGGAGCGTCGTGCGGATCGCGCGCACGGCCGCCGCCTGGTAGCCCGGGTCGATCGTCGTGTAGACCTTGAGCCCGCCGCTTCGCACGGTGGAGACGCCGTAGGTCTTGATCAGGAGGTCTCGCACGTAGGAGAAGAAGAACGGCTCGCGGATCCTCGTGTACAGGTGCCCAGGTTTGAGGCGGAGGGGGGCAGCGAGCGCCTTCTGCGCACGCGCCGGGGTGATGTAACCGGCGACCGCCATCGCGCGCAGGACGTCGTTTCGCCGCGCTACCGCCTCGTCCGGGCGCGTAAAAGGGTTGAAGACGGACGGCGCCTGAGGGAGCCCGGAGAGGAGCGCGCCCTCCGCCAGCGTGAGCTTCTTCGCGGGCTTCGAGAAGTACGTCTGGGCGGCGGCCTCCACCCCGTACGCATGGCTGCCGAAGTACACCTGGTTCAGGTACGTCTGCAGGATCCGATCCTTCGACCACTTCCCGTCCAGCTTGAGGGCGAGGCACGCCTCCTTCGCCTTGCGCGTGAACGATTTCTCGTTGCCGATGTAGAGGTTCCGCACGAGCTGCTGCGTGATGGTGGATCCGCCCTCCACGATCCGCCCCGCCTCGAGGTTGTTCACGACGGCCCGGGCGACCCCCTCGGCGTCGACGCCGCCGTGCTCGTAGAAGCGGCGGTCCTCGATCGCGATCGTGGCGTGCGCGATCGCCGGCGAGATAGCGGCGAGCGGCAGGGGCTGACGGTTCTTCTCCGCCGGGATCGACCCGAGCAGCGAGCCGTCGGCCGCGTAGACGAACGAGTTCTGGCCGATCGTGACCGGTCGCAGCGAGGAGAGGTCGCAGGAGAGCGCCGCGGAGGCTCCCGTGAGCGCGCCGGCAACGAGCGCCGCGAGCGCGAGCATGCAGACGACGAGCGCAGAGATGACGAGCGCGCGCCGTTTCGTCTTCTCGTGGCGGCGGCGGCGCATCCGCTCGCGCCGTCCGCGCGTTGGGTGCGGTACTCCTCTCCCGTTCGCCAGGGGCCAGGAGCCTCGCCGGCCGTTCCCGCCTCGGCCCTTGCCGTTGGCAGGCCCGCCGTTCGCGCCGCGCCTCCCGGAGGGCATCAGTAGACGCCCTCGGCGCGCAGGCGTGCGTGCACGCGGCGGCGGATCTCGTCCTCGACGCGCGCGGCCTCTCCCGCAGCCGCCCAGGTCTCGACGGTCACCGTCGCGTTTCCACCGGCCTCGAAATCGCTCACGCTCGCGGTCGCTTCTTCTCCCTGGGGCCCGGCTACCGCCCGTGTCTCCTCTTCGACGAGGACGACCGCCCGCTCGAGGTCCGAGGTGAGCGGGACGGGGACCCTGACCTGTGCGAGGTGTCTCGACCCCCCGATGGTCGCGTTTCGAATGGTATCGGAGGCCAGTTTCTCGTTGGGTATGTAGTAGCGCGCGCCGCCGGCGGCGCGCAGCGTGGTGTACGTAAGTGCGATTTCCTCGACGCTGCCCGCCGCCCCGGCGACCTCGATCTCGTCGCCGATCCGAAGCGGCTGGGTGAACGCGATCAGCATGCCGCCGACGAAGTTCGCGAGCGTCGAGCGCGCCGCCATCCCGACGACGAGCGCGACCACCGCCGAGGAGGCGAGGACGCCTCCTGCGACCGCACGCACCTCCGGAACGACGAGAAGCGCCGAGAGGAGACCGACCGCGACGACGACCGCCGTCACGCTCCGCCGGAGGACGCGGTAGCGGGTGAGGGTCTCCGGAGCGAGACGAACGCGCCGGACGAGCGCGCGGTCGAGGAGCTTCGCCGCGACGAGAGCGACGAGGACGACGGCGCCTGCGACCGCCACGCGCTTCCAGGCGTCCGGATCCACGGCCTCCAATTCTCGCGCGCGAGCGTCCGTCCTCCGTCGCGGCTCGCGGCTGGCGGCT
>JACVSB010000384.1 GCA_014534155.1 Thermoleophilia bacterium | reverse complement strand
GAGCGAGCCGCCCGAGAGGCTCGTGCCGCTGCCGCGGGCGACGTAGGGCACGCCGAGGCGGTGGCAGGCGCGCACCGTCTCCACCACCTCATCCGCGCTCTCCGCCAGCACCACCGCCCGCGGCGAGGCGCGGAAGGAGGTCAGCGCGTCGCACTCGTAGGCGGCGAGCTCGGCCGGCCTCGTCAGGATCCGCTCAGGGGGATAGATCGCCCCCAGCGCGGAGAGCAGCGCGTCGCCCGCCCCGTCCTGAGCCTGCCTACTCGTCTGCGTCCCCTTGGTCTTCGTCTGAGCCCCTCCGACAACTCGATGCTTGAAGCAAGCCTACGAGGTCGCCGACTCCGCCTCCGACACGCCGGCAAGCTCCTCGTAGAAGCTCGCGATCACCGCGTGGTCCTCGTCGCCGTGGCCCGCGGCGAGCAGGGCGTTCATCACCTCCGCGGCCTGGGCCGTGGCCAGCAGCGGCACCCCTTCCTCGCGCGCCGCCTGCAGGGCGATGGCGAGGTCCTTGCGGTGCAGCGAGAGCTTGAACCCGGGGTCGAACGAGCGCTCGAGCATGCGCTCCCCGTGCATCTCGAGGATCTTGCTCTGAGCGAGGCCGCCGAGCAGCGCCTCGCGCACCTTGGCCGCGTCGACGCCCGACTTGCGCGCGAGCGTCAGCGCCTCCGAGACCGCCTGGATCGTGAGCGCCACGACCACCTGGTTGGCCGCCTTGGCCACCTGGCCCGCGCCCGGCGGCCCGATGTGGGTCACGGCCTTGCCCATCACCTCGAGGATCGGCCGCGCGCGCTCGACCGCGTCGTCGCTTCCGCCGACCATGATCGCGAGATCGCCGGACTCGGCGGCGGGCTGCCCGCCCGAGACCGGCGCGTCCACGGCCTCGACGCCCTTCTCCTCGAGCACCTCGTGCACCTGGCGGGAGGTGGCCGGCGCGATGCTCGACATGTCGACGTAGAGCTTGCCCTCGCTTACCCCCGCGGCGACGCCGTCCTCGCCGAGGACGAGCTCCTCGACCTGAGGCGAGTCGGGCAGCATCGTGATCACGACGTCGCTCTTCTCGGCGACCTCGCGCGGCGAGGATGCCTTCTCGCCTCCCT
>JACVSB010000098.1 GCA_014534155.1 Thermoleophilia bacterium | reverse complement strand
GGCCAAGGAGGCCGTCAACCGGGCGTACGAGACAACGCTCGAGCTCGGCCTCGAGCACGAGCGGCGCCTCCTCTACCTCGCGTTCGCCTCCGCCGACGCTCGGGAGGGGCTGACCGCGTTCGCGGAGAAGCGGCGGCCGGAGTTCGAGGGACGTTGACGAGCCTCACCGGAGGGGAAGTCCTGACGACGCGAAGCGGCGCCGTGCTCACGATCACGCTCAACCGCCCCGAGGTCCTGAACGCCTTGAACGGCGCGATGCAGGAGGCCCTGGGAGCCGCTCTCAGGGAGGCCCGGGACCGCGAGGTGCGCGCGGTTGTCGTCACCGGCGCGGGCCGCGGCTTCTGCGTCGGCCAGGACCTGCGCGAGTTCCGTGAGGCGGCCGGCGACGTCGGCGGCCGGCTGCGCGCGAGCTACCACCCGAACGTCCTCGCGCTGCACACGCTCGAGAAGCCGGTGCTCGCCGCCGTCAACGGGGCGGCGGCCGGCGCCGGCCTCTCGCTCGCGTGCGCCTGCGACCTGCGAATCGCCTCCGAGGAGGCGACGTTCGTGCCGGCATTCGTAAACGTCGGACTCGTCCCCGATTCGGGCGCCTCGTTCTTCGTCACCCGCCTGCTCGGGTACGCGCGGGCATTCGAGTGGCTCAGCTCCGGGCGGCGCCTCCCGGCGCAAGAGGCGCTTGCGTGGGGGCTCGCAGGCGAGCTCGTGGAGGCGGACGGGCTGGGCGATCGCGCCGCGGAGGTCGCCGCCTCGCTCGCCGCCATGCCGACCCGCGCCGTCGGGATGACGAAGCGGCTGCTCGCGCGCGCGGCCTCCGCGACGCTCGAGGAACAGCTCGAGTGGGAGGCGCAGCTCCAGGCGGCCGCCGCGGGAACCGACGACTTTCGCGAGGGCGTCGCGGCCTTCCTCGAGAAGCGCCCTCCGGACTTTCGCGGCCGCTAGCTCTCCTGCGCGCATGCGTGCAGGCCTAGCGAGCGGGCGAGCGCGTCGGCCTCGCGCTCGTTCTCCTTGGCCGCGCTTGCGATCTCCTGGACCCTCGTCGTGTCGCCGCTCGCCGCCGCGGCCCCGAGTCGCTCGATATTCGCGACGTTCGCGTCGTTTCGGGCGAGCCAGCGGCGAACGCCGGGCGCGAGCTCGGCCGGCGGGCGAAGCTCCCGTAGCTTCCGGACGCCCTCGCGCGCGATCGGAAGGGCCTTGCGAGCCAGCGGTGCCAGGTCGGCGATCGAGCCCGGTCTCGGCAGCGCATCTAGGCGCCGCTCGTACTCGGCGCAGATGCCGTCGGCCCGTGCGCGGTACTCGCTCTTCGAGAGCGCCTCGCCGCTCCCGCCGCCGCCGAGCGAGCAGCCGCCCGCGAGCAGCGCGGCCGCGAGCAGCGCGGCCGTGCGCGTCACCGCTCGCGTGGACGAAGCTCGACCGCGAGGTCGCAGTCGAGCGCTCCCGCGATCCGAAGCAGCGTGTCGATCCGCGGGGGCCGGCCGCCGCCCTCGAGGCGTGCGATCGCAGACTGGGTCGTCCCGCACAGCGCGCCCAGCTCCGCCTGCGAGAGTCCGAGCTCCTTCCGCCGCTTCGCGACCTGACCGGCGATCTGCGCGAAGAACCAACCGTTCTCGGCATGCGCCAGGCGCTCGCGGATCCGCTCGAGCGCTTGTTGCGAAGGGTGGCGCCGCTCGGCCACTCGCGACCTCTTGCCTCTAGACCGTCTTGAACTGCTCGAAGGGCTGGCGGCAGCCATCGCAGTAGCGGATCGACCGGCACGGAGTGGGGCCGAAGATGTTCTCGAGCTTCGTGCTGCGCGAGCCGCAGTAGGGGCAGCGAAACGGCCCCTGCCGAAGGTCGGCCAGCTGGAGTCGGGCCGCGCCGCGGGGACGGGGCGGCGCGAAGCCCGCCGCGCGCAGCTTCTCGCGCCCCTCGGCGCTGATCCGGTCGCTCGTCCACGGCTCGTCGGAGACGACGGCAATCTCGGGCTCCCCGCCGAGCTCGCGGACCGCCTCGGCCATCAGATCTCGCATCCGCTCGAGCGCGGGGCAGCCCAGGAACGTGGGGGTGAACTCGATCCGCACGCGCCCGTCCGAGACGGCCACAGCGCGGACGACGCCGAGATCGACGAGCGAGACGACGGGGATCTCGGGGTCCGGGATCGCCCGCAGCCGCTCCCAGACGGCGGCCTGTGTGAGCATCGCGGGCGCCGTCACCACGCCGCTCCCGGGACGCTGCGGCGAACGAGCGTCATCTCCTCCCAGAGCGCCTGCCACTCGTGCACGTGGGCTCCGCGCTCGACGGCCTCTACCGGGTCGCGCCCGACCGCGGCGGCGAGGCGCTCCCGCTCGTCCTCCCCCACGATCCCGAGCGCATACGGCCAAAGCCGGTCGACCGCGGCTTCGAAGCGCTCGCGCTCGCCGGAGGCCGAGAGCCGCTCGGCCCACATCTCGGCGTGGAGGTGGTGGTAGGCCTCCTCGCGCTCGATCTTCTCCGCCAGCCCGGCGACGCTCCTGTCCGCGACCGCCTTGAGCGCCTCGATCCGGATCGCGTCGGCGGTCTCGTAGAGCCAGCGACGGGCGATCGACCCTGCCCAGTCCGGCACGAGGTCGAGCTCGACGAACGGCGCCGAGACGTAGTCCTCCGGAGCACGGTCGAACGCGAGCTCGTCGGCAGTCGTCCCGAGCTCGTCCGCCGCGAGCTCGTAGAGCGCCCGGGCGTGCCCGATCTCGGTCTGCGCGATGGAAGAGAAGGCGACGTCCTCCTCGAGGAAGGGCGCGATGCCGGTCCACTCCGAGTCGCGCCATCCGAGGACGAGCTCGTCGTCGGCGATCTGGAGGAGCTCGTCAGTGGGCGGTGCCAGCGCGCGCACGCGCCTCCCGGAGCTTGACCTTGAGCGAGTACCCGTCCACGCGCCGGTAGTCGCGGTCGAAGACGGGGGTGACGCTCGGGTCGCCGATCTCGACGATCGCCTTGCGCGGCACGATCCAGAGCGCGAACGACTCAGCCCGGCGCCCGTAGAACTCCCTCGCGTACGTCTCGGCGAAGGCGGCGTTCGGCGCCTCGAGCGCGCCGCCGTGTTGGAAGGGCGCGCCTTCGCGCTCCTGGCGGAAGACCTCCCACACGGGCACCGCTACGCCGCGTCCGCGAGCACGACGTCGCGCACCCAGGAGGTCTCCTCGCGCGACGCCCGGCGGAACTCGAGACGCTCGGCGGTCTTCGGCCCGTGCCCGGTGACCACGTGCCGGAGCTCGTCCCAGTCTGGCTCGGTGTAGTGCCAGCGGCCCGTCTCCTCGTCCTTCGCGAGCGCCCGGTCGGGCACCTCGAGCCCGAGCTCCCGGATCTGCGGCACATAGCCGTCGAGGAACTGCTGGCGGGCGTCCTCGTTCGCCTGGCTCTTGATCCTCCAGCGGTACATCGGATCCTCCTCGAGCGGGATCGGGTTGCCGTGGAACATCATGAGCGGGTTCCACCAGCGGGTCAGCGCTTCCTGCACGAGCTCCCGCTGCTCCTCGGTGCCGGTGACCATCGCGAGGATGATGTCGCGCCCGTGCAGGATGTGGAAGGACTCCTCCCAGCAGATCTTCTTCATGATCCGCGCGTAGGGCGCGTAGGAGCACTTGAGGAGTGCCTTCTGCGAGATGATCGCGGCGGCGTCGACGAGCCAGGCGATCACTCCCACGTCGCCCCACGTCCTCGTCGGGTAGTGGAAGACGTTGTGGAACTTGCTCCTGCCCGCGATCAGGTCGTCGAGCGCGCGCTCGCGAGGCTTCCCGAGATCCTCCACGACCCGGTAGATGAGCTGCGCATGGCCGACCTCGTCCTGCACCTTGGCCGTCAGCGCGAGCTTCCGCTGCAGCGTGGGCGCTCGGAGGATCCACTCCCGCTCGGGCAGCACGCCCATGAGCTCGGAGTTGCCGTGCATCTCGATGAACTTGATCAGCTTGGCCCGGTACTCCTCCGGCATCCAGTCGTGCGTCTCGACCTGCCCGCCGGCCTGGACGTACTCGAGGAACTCCTGCTCAGAGCGAGGCCCCATTTGCCCTCCTACCAAACGATCGTTAGGGTGCGGAGATTAGCACGCCTCGCCGCCAGGAGCTGGCCCGGCACGCCGCGCGCCTCTTCGCGGAGAAGGGCTACCACGGCACGTCCGTCGGCGACCTCGCGCGGGCGCTCGGGCTCCAGAAGGGGTCGCTCTACGCCCACATCGACGGCAAGCAGGAGCTCCTCTGGGAGATCGCCGGGGACGGGGCCCGTGCCTTTCACGCGGCGCTGGACGCGATTCCCGAGCGCTCCCCCGCGACCGAGAAAATCCGCCTCGCGCTGCACGGGCACCTGGCGGTCGTCGCCGGGCAACTCGAGGTGGCGACGGTCTTCGTGCGGGAGTGGCGCTACCTGGACGGCCCGCGCCGCGAGGAGTTCCTCGCCGAGCGGCGCCGCTACGAGGAGCGCATCCGCGCGCTCTTCCGGGAGGGGATCGAGGCGAGCGAGCTGCGGACCGACCTGGACGTGAACGCGGCGGCGCTCCTCTTCCTCTCGGCTGCGAACTGGGCGTACACGTGGCTTCGGCCGGGAGTGGACACGGACGCCGTCGCGGACGTGTTCTACGGCGTCCTGCTCGAGGGGATGCGCGGCTACGCGACACCCGCGTAGCGCGCGTGGCGCGCGCGGCGCTCATCGTCAACCCGCGGGCCTCGCGCGTGACGCCGGGCCTCGTCGCCGCGGTCGAGCGGGAGCTCGGCGGGGTGGAGACGCGCTTCACGCGCGCACGCGGGCATGCGAGCGAGCTCGCGCGCGAGGCGGCCGCCCGGAACGAGCGGATCTACGTCTTCTCCGGGGACGGCGGTTTCAACGAGGTCGTGAACGGAGTCGCCTCTCCCCGGGTCGCTCTCGGGTTCATCCCCGGCGGCGGGACGAGCGTCCTTCCGCGGGCGCTCGGGCTTCCCCGCGACCCCGTCGCGTGCGCCCGGCTGCTCGCGCGCTCGCAGCGCACGCGGACGATCTCGCTCGGGCGCGTCAACGGCCGCCGGTTCACGTTCTCGGCCGGCCTCGGTCTCGACGCGGAGCTCGTGCGCCGCGTCGACGCGCGGGGTCGCGGTCGAGGACGCCGTCCCGGCGATCTCGCCTTCGGGTGGGAGCTGGTCCGGCTGCTCGCGCGCCGGCACGGCCGGCTTCGCCCTTCGCTCACGGTTCCCGGCCACGGCCGCGTCGCGTTCGCCCTGGTCGCGAACGGGGACCCCTACACCTACCTCTCGCGGCTGCCGGTCAGGGTGGCGCCGGGCGCCCGGTTCGAGGCCGGGCTCGACCTGGTCGCGCCCATCGAGCTCCGGCTCTCCCGTCTTCCCCGGGCGGCGTACTCGGTTCTCGTCCAGCCGACGCACACCCGGCGGCCGTGGGTCCTCCACGTGCACGACGCCGACGCGCTCGAGATCGTCTGTGACGCGCCGACGCCGCTGCAGGCGGACGGAGAGGACCTCGGAGACGTGACGGCTGCCTCCTTCGCCGCCGAGCGCGGGGCGTTGCGCGTGCTGGTCTCGGAGATAATGAGGTCCTGATGGCCCAGGTAGCGGCGGCGGAGCCGGGGCTCCGCCGCGTGATCGGAGACGGCGAGACGCTCGCCGACGGTGAGGTCGAGGGCCTCTCGGGGGACGACCTCCTCGCACTCTTTCGCGACATGGTCCTCCTCCGGACGTACGACGAGCGCTCCGTCGTGTACCACCGGCAGGGTCGGATCGGCACGTACGCGATCTTCTGGAACCACGAGGCGATGCAGGCGGGGTCCGCGTTCGCGCTCTCCGACGAGGACTGGATCTTCCCCTCCTACCGCGAGTCCGCGATCGGGCTCCTGCGCGGGATGCCCGCAGCCACCATCCTCTCCTGGTGGCGCGGCCACCCGGCCGGCTGGTGGAACCCCCTGGACTACAACGTCGCCTCGATCTGCGTGCCGATCGCGACGCACGTCCCCCACGCGGCGGGCCTCGCCTGGGGAAAGAAGCTGCGCGGCGAGGACGGCGTCGCGATCGCCTACTTCGGAGATGGAGCGACCTCCGAGGGGTCGTTTCACGAGGGCGCGAACTTCGCGGCCGTCATGCGGGCGCCGGCGATCCTCTTCTGCAACAACAACCAGTGGGCGATCTCGACTCCGCTCTCGGCGCAGACCCGGGCGAAGGCGCTCGTCGAGAAGGCGGCAGGATACGGGATGCCGGGCTCCCGGGTCGACGGCGGCGACGTGCTCGCGGTCTACGAGGCGACCCGCGAGGCGGTCGAGCGAGCCCGCTCGGGCGGCGGACCGACCTTCATCGAGGCCGAGACCTACCGGACGGCGCCGCACGCGACCGCCGACGACCCGCGTGCCTACATCGACCTCGAGCGGGTGGAGGAGGAGCGAAAGCGCGAGTGCGTCGGGCGCTACGAGGGGTACCTTCGGCGGCTCGGGCTGGTCGACGACGCCGCCGTCGAGGAGCTCCGCAGGGAGGCGGCGGAGGTGATGCGCCGCGGGATCGCACAGGCCGAGGGGGAGCCCCCGGGCGACGTAGGCCTCGTCTTCGAGCACGCCTACGTC
>JACVSB010000106.1 GCA_014534155.1 Thermoleophilia bacterium | reverse complement strand
CGAGCGGTCCCTCCACCGCCAGCTTCGCCTCTTCGGCTCCGGGAGCTGGAAGCTCTTCGGGATCGGGCCGTACGCGGCGCTCCTCGGACGACCGGTTGGTCCCCTCACCCCCGGGGCGCCGCAAGGGGGGTCGGCCGTCGTGAGCGCCGTCACGAGCGAGCTCCTTCGCAAGCTGCCGCGACGCTCCTTCGTCGTGCCCTCGCCTGTGACGGGCACACTCGCCGGCGTCGCGCCGAGAACCGGCCTCGCCCTCGCCCTGAACGGCAGAATCGCCGCGCTCTGCCGCTCCTACAGGACCCGGGACGGCGTCGTGCGCTTCTCCGCCCTCGCGGCGCCGGCGGCCTTCCGTCCCGGGGCGAACGAGGCGGTGCTCTACGCGCTCGCGGGACCCCGGTCGGCCCCGCAGCTCACCGAGCTCCAGACCGAGCTCTCGCAGTGACCCCGCCGCGGCGACTCGCAGGCGGCGACCGCCAGGACAGGAACCGCTTCTAGCCGGCGGCCAGGAGCTCTGTCCTAAGCGTCTGGAGGCGCCCGCGCACGCTGCCGTCGACGCGGAGCGAACCTGCCTGGAGCACGAGGCCGCCGATCAGCTCGGGATCGACGTGGCGACTCGCCTCCACGCGCCGTCCGGCCGCCCGCTCGATCCTGCCCACGATCTCGGCCGCGTCCCCCTCCGAGAGCTCGACCGCCGTCGTCAGCTCCAGCTCGAGCACCCGCTCGGCCGCCGCGAGGAGGCGCGTCCACTCGGCGTGAATCTCCTGCAGCTCGCCGATTCGGCCCTTCTCGGTTAGGAGGAGGACGAAGTTGCGGAAAGGCTCGGCCGCCGACGTCAGGACGGCGTCGAGGGCCGCCCGCCGGGCCTCCGGGTCGATCTGCGGGTTCCGCAGAAGCTCCTCGAGCTCGGACGAGGCCGCGACCGCGGCCGTGAAGGCGTCGAACTCGTCCCGCACGTCCTCGAGCGCGTTCTTCTCCCGCGCCGCCTCGAGCAGGGCTTCGGCGTAGATCCGCTGCGCGACGGCCATTCGCCTCTCAGTTCTCGGACGCGAGCCGACCGACGTCGATCTCGTCGATCGTCTCCTCGATCAGCCGGCGCTGGTCCTCGGCCGAGAGCGTCTTCCGCGTCACCTTTTCAGAGGCGAGGAGCGTCAGCTCGACGACGTCTCGCCGGATCTCCTCCCGCAGCTTGCGGTTCTCGGCTTCGATCGAGCGCTGATTGTCCTCTAGCCGCCGCTGGAGGTCCTTGTCGGCCTCCTCGCGGGCCCGGCGGAACTGCTCCTGGGCCTGGCGCCTCGTCTCTTCCAGGAGGCGGTCGCGCTCGCCGCGAACCTCCTCGCGCTCCTGGGCGGTGAGCTCGCGAAGCTGACGTGCCTCCTGACGGGCCTTGTCGGCCTCGTCGAGGGCCTCGCGGATCCGTTCCCGGCGCTGGTCGATCAGTCCCTGGATGCGCCCGAACGCGAGCCGGCGCAGGACGAAGAGGACGATGAGGAACGTGACGACGGTCCAGACCATGAGGCCCGGGACGACGTCGATCAGGGAGCCGCCCCCCTCCTCCTGGGCCAAGACGATGAACGCGCGGGCAGGCACGGGCATCAGACCAGGACGAAGGCGAGGAGCCCGCCGAGCAGCGCGTAGAAGACGACGGCTTCGGTGAGGGCGAACCCGAGCCACTGGATCCCGGTCAGCTCGCCGCGCAGCTCGGGCTGGCGCGCGACGGCCTGGATCATCGAGCCGAAGATGTAGCCGATGCCGATACCGGCCCCGACCGCGCCGAGTCCGACTCCGACCCCGAAGGCGATCGCCTTGCCGAGGTCGGCGACGTCGCCGCTTGCCTGTGCCAGAAGTAGTTCCATCGTTCCTCCTTAGTGCTCGGGCGCGATCGCGCCGCCGATGTAGATGGCGGACAGCAGGGCGAAGACGAAGGCCTGGATGGTCACGACGATGACGACCTCGAAGAGGTAGATCACCGTCCCGATCGCCACGGAGAACGGGACGAGCCACCAGGCCGAGAAGATGAAGATGAGCCCGATCATGACCAGGATCAGCATGTGGCCGGCCAGCATGTTGGCGAAGAGACGCACTGAGAGCGAGATCAGGCGCATGAACTGCGAGATGACCTCCAGCGGGACGATCAGCCCGAGGAGTGGCTTCGGCGCGCCCTGGGGGATCCAGCTGCGCAGGTACGGTCCGAAGCCGTTGTAGCGGACGCCCTCGACATGCGTGGCGACGAACGTGATGAGAGCGAGCGCGAGGGTGACGCTCAGGTTGGCGGTGGCGGCATAGATCGCGAGCGTCGGGATCGAGAGCCCGGCCACGTGCCAGCGCTCGTCGGAGATGGGGAGCGGGACGAAGCCCAGCAGGTTGACGATCCAGATGAAGAGGAAGAGCGCGGCCACGTACGGAAACCAGGTCCCGCGCGCCTTCCCCGGCACGTTGCCCTCGACGATCTGGCCGTACATGAGGTCGTACAGGCTCTCGCCGGTCGTCTGGCGCCGGCTCGGCCGGAGCGAGAGGCCGAAGCGCATGAACCAGATGCCGAACAGGATCGTGACGAGGCCGCCTAGCCAGAGGTACGCCACCGCCTTGTTGATCGAAAGGTCGAGCGGCCCGAGGTGCAGCGGAACCCAGGCCGGGAGCTCGAACTCGTGCGAGGGATCGAATTCGTCGGCCGCAGCCAGGACGAGCGTGCTCACCGGCGCGGCTCCCCGGCGAAGTAGAGGGTGAGCGCCAGGGCGAGCTCGAGCGTGTACGCCGCCGTGTACACGAGGACGCCGGCGACCGCGAGGTAGGGATCGCTCGTCGCCACCGCGATCGCGGCGAGCACGAGCAGGATCCCCCGCGCCATCATGCCGAAGGCGACGACGCCCGAGCCGCGCAGCGTGGGCTCCCCGATCCCGATCCGCGCAAAGAGAAGCGCGAGGAGCTGGCTCGCCCCCCAGAGGACGGCCCCGAGCGCCCAGCCCTGGACGCGCCAGCCGGCGACGAGGAAGAGGGGGAGCGCGAGGACGACGACCGCGCTCCCGAGGGCGAGGGGCGCCCGCCGCGCCGGAAGCGGGCGGGGCGACATGAGCACGCCCGCCATCAGAACGCGCTTCGATACGTCCGGTAGACGACGACGATCGCGAGCGGGATCCCGACCACGGCCCCGATGGCGATCCCGACGCCGACCGCGCCGGCCGCCCACCCGACGAGCGCGCCGACGCCTACGCACGCGACGAGGACGCCGAGCAGCGTTCCTCCGGCGGTCAAGGGGTCGACTCGAGTCCGGGCGGCGATAGCGGACGGGATCATTCCACGCGGGACCGAGCTTATCAGCGGGCCTCAGCGCTAGTGACAGCGGAATCCCCCTGTTTGCTCGCAAAACGAGGACGTTTGTGCAAGGCCCGAACGTGTTCCCCTCACCCGCCGGCGCCTAGGATCGGCGCATGCGCGTCTGGGTCGACGTCTCGAACACCGCGCACGTCCTCGTCCTGCGTCCGCTCGTCGAGGCCCTCGAGCGGGGCGGGCACGAAGTCGCGGTGACGGCGCGGCCGCTCTCCCACACCGTCGAGCTTCTGGAGGACTGGGGCCGCGAGTTCACCGTTCTCGGGCGCTACGGCGGCGCCGGGCGCGCGGGCAAGGCCCTCGCCGCCGCCGCGCGGGTGGGGCGCCTCGTCGCCTGGGCTCGCGGCCGCCGCTTCGACTCGGCCCTGGCGCACGCGTCCGTCGACCTCCCTCCCGCCGCGCGCGTCCTTCGCATCCCGAACACGACGATGTTCGACTACGAGTGGGCGGTCGCCCAGCACCAGGTGATCTGCCGGCTCGCGAACCGCGTCCTCGTCCCGGAGGCGATTCCCGTCGAGCGGCTCGCCCGCTACGGCGCCCGGCCGCCCAAGCTGGTCCGGTACCCCGGTCTCAAGGAGGAGTACTACCTCGCCGACTGGGAGCCCGACGAGCGCATCCTCTCGGCGGTCGGCGCCCCGCCCGGCGCGATCCTGGCCGTCGTGCGCACGGCGCCGTCGTACGCCCTCTACCTCCACGGATCCGAGAACCCGCTTCTCCCCGGCGTGCTGCGTCGCCTCGCGGACGACGAGCGCGCCTACACGGTCGTGCTCGCGCGGAACCCGGAGCAGCGCGAGGCGGTCGCCTCGCTCGAGCTCCCGCGCGTCGCCGTCCCCGAGCGGGCGGTCGACGGCCGCAGCCTCGTCGCCCTTGCGGACCTCCTTGTCTCGGCCGGCGGCACGATGAACCGCGAGGCAGCCGTGCTCGCCACGCCGGTCTTCTCCATCTTCGAGGGGCGACTCGGCGCCGTGGACGAAGAGCTGCACCGTGAGGGCCGGCTCCGCTTCCTGCGCGATCCCTCCGAGCTAGAGGTCGTGAAGAAGCCGGCGGAGGGGTGGCGCACGCGCGTCCGCCGCGACCCGCGGGAGCTCCTGCGCCTCGCGCTCCCGCAGCTCGCCGCTACGGCGTCTCGATGACGACGGAGGCGGCCGAGCGTCTGGCCGGCCCGTGGTGCACGGCCTCGACGTTGTTGCCGTCCGGATCGAGCGCGTACGCAGCGTAGTAGCCCGGGTGGTAGTGCCGCTCCCCGGGCGGGCCGTTGTCGCGGCCGCCGGCGGCGACGACCGCCGCGTGCCAGCGGTCGACGGCGGAGCGGTCGGCGGCCTGGAGCGCGAGGTGCAAGCCGGCCGTCGGCGGGCCCTCGGCGGAGACGAAGAGCTCGTCCAGGGCGAAGAAGGCCTCCGTGTCGAGCGTCAGGGAGAGCCCGAGCGCGCCCGCCGCGGCGCGGTAGAACCGCCTCGAAGCCTCGAGGTCGGCGACGCGGAGGTGGACGTGGTCGAGAAGCCGCCCCTGATGCAGCCGCATCAGCGGGGACCGGCCGTCAACACCCGCTCCACGGCCTCTTCGCGCTCGGCCTGGCGGGTCCCGAAGCGGCCGAACCCCAGCACGCGCAAGTGTCGCGCCTTGAGGATCTCGAGCGTGTAGACCATCCAGATCGAGGCGGCGAGGACGACGAGCCCGACGCCGCTCACGAGCAGGGCGTTACCCAGGTCCCAGTCGCCGCGGGGGCGCGGCGGAACGAAGCGAACGAGGATCGCGTACACCGCGAGGAGCGCTGCCCAGAGATGCAGGTACGCCGCAGTCCTCCGCTGGGAGAAGCCGATGCGGAGGAAGCGGTGGTAGAAGTGGTTCTGGTCGGCGCCCCAGGGCGGGCGGTGGTACTTCAGCCGCTTGAGGACGACAAACGAGGTGTCGAGGATCGGCACCGCGACGACGAGGAGCGGCGCGGCAAGGGCGATCGTCGCGGCGGTCTTGAGGACGCCCTCGACGGCGACGGTCGCGAGGAGGAACCCCAGCGCGAGCGCGCCCGAGTCCCCCATGATGATCCGCGCCGGGTGGTAGTTGTGGCGCAGGAACGCGAGGGTCGCGCCGCAGACGATCGCGGCCAAAGTAGCGGCGTTCACGCGGTCGAACGACGCTGCGAGGACCGCGAAGGCGAAGGCGGCGATCGAGACGATGCCCGCGGCCAGGGCGTCCATCCCGTCGATCAAGTTGACGAGGTTGGCGAGAGCGGCGATCCAGACGAGGGTCAAGGGAACCGCGAAGACCCCGAAGTCGAGGGAGCCGACGAGCGGGAGCGAGACGCGCTCGAACGTCACGTCCCAGCCCAGGACGGGGATGAGCGAGATCGCGAGCACTCCCAGGAGCTTGGTGGAGGGGCGCAGGCCGCGGACATCGTCCACGAGGCCGACGGCGGCGACGAGGGCCGTCCCCAGGAGGATTCCCGCGTAGGGCGTATCGAGCGGGATGAAGGCGAGCGCCGGGACGAGGATCCCCACCACGATCGCGACGCCACCGATGCGGGGTAGCGGCCGGCTGTGCACGCGCGGCCGGTCGCTTCGGCTCGGGTCGTCCACCGCGCCGATGCGCGGGGCGAGCCACGCCGTCCCCGGCGCGAGCACGAGCACGATCACGGCTGCGGCGACGAAGCCCCAGAGGACCGTCGCATGCGTGGCGAGGAACTCGAGCGAGTCGGGGAACGACACCCGCGTGATTATCGCAAAGGGGTCTTCCGGAGGAACTGCCCGCCCGCACCGGAGCCGCGGCTCCCGCCGCTACGCTTGCCCGCATGACCGTGGTGGGTGTGGAGCGGGGGTTTTCGGAGCGGGTGTTGGCGCGTTCTGCCCGGGTGGGGATTGTGGGCTTGGGGTATGCGGGGTTGCCGCTTGCGATCGCGTTTGCGGAGGCGGGGTTTGCTGTTACGGGTGTGGATGTGTCGGGGGAGCGGGTGCGGGCGGTGGAGGCGGGGGAGTCGTATTTGGTGGATGTGCCGGCGGAGCGGTATCGGGG
>JACVSB010000006.1 GCA_014534155.1 Thermoleophilia bacterium | reverse complement strand
GGCCGCCCGCCGGCAGCGGTCAACGTCGGCGACCCGTACGGGCGCCGCCTCGCCGACGAGCTGCGCGGCTCCAGCGCCCCGCTTTTGACCTTCGCGTGCGAGGGGGACGCGGACTTGCGCGCCGAGGAGCTCGAGCTCGATGCCTCGGGTTCGCGCTTCCGGGCGGGCGGGATCGAGCTGGAGAGCCGGCTTCGGGGGCGCTTCAACGTCGAGAACGTGCTCGCGGCAGTCGCGCTGGCGCGGCTCCTCGGCGTGGAGGACGAGGCCGTGGCACGCGGTGTCGCGCACCTTCGGTCCGTCCCGGGCCGGCTCGAAGCGGTGGAGGAGGGCCAGCCCTTCACCGTCCTCGTCGACTACGCGCACACCCCGGCCGCGCTGGAGAACGTCCTCCGCGAGGCCCGGCGGCTCGCCCGGGGCCGTGTCCTCTGCGTCTTCGGCTGCGGCGGGGAGCGCGATCACGCGAAGCGCCCCCTCATGGGCGAGGTCGCGACACGGCTCGCAGACGGGACGATCGTGACGAGCGACAACCCGCGCGAGGAGGACCCCCGGGAGATCATCGCCGCCGTCTTCTCGGGCACGGACGGGAGCGCGGACGTCGAGCCGGACCGGGCGTCGGCGATCGAGCTGGCGCTCGAGCGCGCGGAGCCGGGAGACGTCGTCGTCATCGCCGGCAAGGGGCACGAGCGCGGTCAGGAGATCGGCGGAGCCGTGCTGCCGTTCGACGATCGAGAGGTCGCCCGCGAGACGCTCCGGCGCCTGCGCTCGGAGGCGACCGCGTGATCGCGCTCTCCCTGGCCGAGGTCCGCCGGCTCGCACCGGGCGAGCTTCGTATCGCGGGGCGCGCGGAGCGGGTCACCGGCCTCACCATCGACTCGCGCCGGGTGCGCCCTGGCGATCTCTTCGTCGCCGTGGGCGGCGGGGGCGCGTACGCAGACGACGCCCTCGCGGCGGGCGCGGCGGCCGCGCTCCTGCCCGCCGACGCGTTCACGGTCCTCGCTGCGCTCGCCGCCGAGGTGCGCGCTCGCAGCCGGGCGCGGGTCGTCGCCGTCACGGGCTCGATCGCGAAGACGACGACGAAGGACATCCTCGGGGCGCTCGTCGCCCCGCACCGAAGGACGGTCGTTGCGGAAGCAAGCCAGAACAACGAGATCGGGCTTCCGCTCACGCTCGCCCGGATCGAGGAGGACACCGAGGTGTGCATCGTCGAGATGGGGATGCGCGGACTGGGCCAGATCGCAGAGCTCTGCGCCACGGCCCGCCCCGACGTCGGCGTGATCACCAAGATTGGACCGGTTCACCTCGAGCTCCTGGGGACGATCGAGCGCGTCGCGCAGGCGAAGGCCGAGGTTGTCGAGGCGCTTCCTTCAGGCGGCACCGCCGTCGTCCCCGCCGCCGAGCCGCTGCTCGAGAAGCACCTCGGGCGCGACGACGTCGCGTACGTTCGCTTCGGCCCCGGCGGCGACGTCGAGCTGCGCTCACTCGCGCCCTCTCAAGCCGGCTGCCGCGTCGGAATCCGCGCGCTCGGCGAGCGGGTCGAGCTCGAGCTTCCGTTCACGTCGCGCCACAACGCGGAGAACGCCGTGGCCGCCCTGGCTGCCTACGCGGCGCTCGGGCTTCCCCTCGCCGACGCGGAGCGCGGGGCGGCCGACGTCCGACTCTCGCGCTGGCGGGGCGAGGAGATCCCGCTCCCGGGGGACGGGCTCCTGATCAACGACGCCTACAACGCGAACCCGCTCTCGATGGCCGCGGCTCTCGAGCACGCCGTCAGCCGTGCCCGCGGGCGCCGAACGATCGCGATCCTGGGCGACATGGCCGAGCTCGGGCCTCGCGCAGACGAGTACCACCGGGAGGTCGGCGCCCTCGCAGAGCGCCTAGGCGTCCACGCGCTGGTCGCCGTCGGGCCGCTCGCGCGCGCGTACGTCGACGGCGCCCGGGGGATCGCCGAGAGGCGCTGGCTGCCCGACGCGAGCGCCGCCGCCGCCGCCGTGCACGAGTTCGTACGCCCAGGGGACTGCGTCCTCGTCAAGGCGTCGCGCTCCCTCGGCCTGGAAGCCGTCGCCGACGCGCTCGCCGTCGTTCCGGCATGACGGGGTAACGACGGGTGGTCGAAGTCCTCCTCTCCGGGATCATCGCGATGGTGATCTCGATCGCCGCCGGGCCGAAGTTCATCGAGTTCCTGCGCCGCAACGAGCTCGGCCAGCACATCCGCGAGGAGGGCCCCGAGCGCCACGTCATGAAGCAGGGAACCCCGACGATGGGCGGCCTCCTGATCATGATCGCGATGTCCGTCCCCTTCCTCATCTTCACCGAGAGAACGCTGCCTGCTCTGACGGCGTTCTTCGTCACCCTCGGCTGCGCCGCGATCGGCTTCGTGGACGACTGGACGAAGCTCACGCACCGGCGCTCCCTCGGTCTCGCCGGGCGCTGGAAGCTGCTCCTCCTGGGCGTGATCACGCTCGTCGTGGGACTGGTCGCCTACGACGCGGGTTTCAAGACGTCCGTCTACGTCCCGCTCGCCGACGCGGACGTTCCCCTCTCCTGGGCCTGGTACGGCGTCCTCTTCATCATCATCGCCGGGCTCGCGAACGGCGTGAACCTGACCGACGGCCTGGACGGGCTCGCGGCCGGGACGGCGACGATCGCCCTCTTCACCTACACGGCCATGGGCGTCGTCGCCTACCTCGTGAGCGTGCGCTCCCGCTCCCCGGACCCCGAGGACCTCGACCTCGCCATCCTCGGCGCGAGCCTGATCGGAGCCTCGATCGGCTTCCTCTGGTACAACGCCTTCCCGGCCCAGGTCTTCATGGGCGATACCGGCTCCATGGGCCTCGGGGGCGCGCTGGCGGCCTTCGCGATCATGACGAAGACCGAGGGCCTCGTGATCCTGATCGGCGGGATCTTCGTCCTCGAGGCGCTCTCGGTCATCGTCCAGGTCGTCTCGTTCAAGTGGCTGGGCCGGCGCGTCCTCCTCATGGCGCCGCTCCACCACCACTTCGAGATGAAGGCGTGGTCCGAGACCCGGATCATGGTCCGCTTCTGGATCACGGCTGCGATCTTCTGCGCGTGCGCGTTCGTCCTCTACTACCGCTACTTCTCGGAGTTCGCCGCCTGATCCCGCTCCTCGGCCATCCGCTCGAAGTAGGGGGCGGTCTCGTCGGGAGCGTGGAGCGAGAGGACGTACTCCTCGGCGAACGCGTCCGCTTCGGGGAAGCCGGACGCGCGGATCCGCTCCGCCGCAGCGGCGGCGTCGTACGGCGTCCGCCTCAGCTCGACGCCGGGGCCGAGAAGCGCCCAGTACGCGCCCGGCTCCCGCTCGTACGGCATCCCGACGCTGCCGGCGTTCACGAAGCGGATGCCCCCGGCGCGCCGGTCGAGCTGCGAGTGCGTGTGCCCGGCGACGACGACGTCGGCCTCGACGCCCGCGAGGATGCTCGAGAGCCGGTCGTCCGGGGTGACGAGCGTGACGATCTCCTCGTCGCTTCGGGGCGTCGCGTGGCAGAAGCAGACCGTTCCGAGCCCCGGGACGTCGATCGTCACCGTCGCGGGAAGGCGGCGCAGCCACGCGACCGCGTCGCCGCCCAGCTCGCGCGCGCACCAGGCTGCCCGGTCGAGCCACGGGTCCTCCACGGGCAGCTCGAAGATCGCGCGGTCGGTGTTTCCCACGAGGAAGCGGGCGCGCTCGCCGAGCGTCTGCAAGAGCTCGTACGTCCTGCGGGGCATCGGCCCGAGGAAGGCATCCCCGGCCACGACCGCGACGTCGACGCGGTCGCGCTCGAGCTGGGCGAGGACAGCCTCGAGAGCCGGGGCGTTTCCGTGCACGTCGGCCAGGCACGCGACCTGCATCGCCCCGAATGATCGCCGACGGCGGCCTGCCGCGCCGGGCGCTCGTCCTCGGCCTCGCCCGCTCCGGAGAGGCTGCAGCGCTCGCGCTCGCCCGCCGCGGCGTCCGCGTGGCGGCCGCCGATCGCGATGTCCGTCTCGACGCGGGGAGGCTTCGGGCCGCCGGCGTCGAAGTCGTCCTGGGCGCGGCCGACCCTGCGCTCCTCGACCGCGTGGACCTGCTCGTGAAAAGCCCGGGAGTCCCGACCGAGGCGCCGCTCGTCGCCGCTGCACGCGCGCGCGGCCTCCCCGTGTGGAGCGAGATCGAGCTCGGCTTTCGGCTCCTGCGCAACCCGATCCTCGGCATCACGGGAACGAACGGGAAGACGACGACGGCCGAGCTCCTCGGAGCCGTCTTCCGCGCCGCGGGCCGGCCGGCCGAGGTGGCCGGGAACGTCGGGCGCCCGCTCACGGCCCTCGACGGCGTCGTCGAGCACGGCGCGTGGGTCGTCTGCGAGCTCTCGAGCTTCCAGCTCGAGGACGTCGACCGCTTCCGCGCGCGGATAGGCGTCCTCCTGAATCTGACGCCGGACCACCTCGACCGGCACGGAACCTTCGAGCGTTACGCGGCTGCGAAGCTCCGGCTCTTCGAGAACCAGTCCGGCGACGACACGGCGGTCGTCCCGCGTGGGTTTCCCAGCGTGCCGGGCGCGGCCAGGCGCATTGAGTTCTCCGGGGACGACGCGCTACCTACGGAGCCCCGCATTCCGGGGGCGCACAACCGCGAGAACGCGGCGGCTGCCGTGGCCGCCGCGCGCGCGGCTCGCGTGGAGGAGAACGCGATCGCCGAGGCGCTCCGCACGTTCGCCGGGGTCGCCCATCGCCTCGAGACGGTTCGCGAGCTCGGCGGCGTCCGCTTCGTGAACGACTCGAAGGCGACGAACCCGGAGGCGGCCGAGCGCGCGCTCTCCGCGTTCGAGGCGCCGCTCCGGCTCATCCTCGGCGGCAGCCTGAAGGGGACGTCCTTCGAGCGGCTCGCCGGAGCGGCGCGCGGGCGCGTGGCGAGCGCGTACCTCGTGGGCGCGGCAGCGGGCGAGCTAGCGGCTGCGCTCTTGCGCGCGGGAGTTCCCCACCGGCTCTCGGGCGACCTCGAGACGGCCGTCCGCCAGGCGTCCGAGGACGCCTCCCCGGGGGAGATCGTCCTCCTCTCGCCCGCGTGCGCGAGCTACGACCAGTACGCCAACTTCGAGGAGCGTGGCGAGCGCTTCCGCGAGCTCGTGGAGGCGCTGTGACCGTCCGCGTCACCGCACGGGAGGGGCGGGGAGGCGGGCTCGAGTTCCACCTGCTCGTCCTCGTCACGCTCGCGCTCGTCGCCTTCGGGCTTGTCATGGTCTACAGCGCGAGCTCGGGGCGGGCCACCGTCGCGGCGGGCGATCCCATGGAGTACCTCAAGCGCCAGGGCCTCTACGCGGCGCTCGGCCTCGCAGCGCTCGCGCTCTTCTCGACCCTGGACTACCGCGCCCTCCGCCGCGTGGGCGGCCCTCTCCTCGCAGTCAGCCTGGTGCTCCTCGCCTTCGTCCTCGCCGCGGGGACGCCCGTGAACGGCGCCCGGCGTTGGCTCCCGCTCGGCGTCTTCGACTTCCAGCCCTCGGAGCTCGCCAAGCTCGCCGTCGTCCTCTGGCTCGCCGGCGTCCTCGCCCGCCGGCGCGCCCCGGCCTCGCTCTCGGAGCTCGCGAGGCCCGTCGGTCTCGTCGTCCTCCTCGTCTGCGCGCTCATCCTCGTCGAGCCCGACCTCGGGACCGCGATCGCGATCGTCCTCATGGTCGCGGCGATGCTGCTCGTCGCGGGTACGCCGCTTCGCGTCCTCGCGGGTGGCGGCGCCCTTCTCGGCGCGCTCGCGAGCGTCGCCATCTGGCTCGAGCCGTACCGGCGGGAACGCTTCCTCGCCTTCCTCGACCCCTGGGGCGATCCGCACGGCGTCGGGTTCCAGTCCGTGCAGGCCCTCATCGCTCTCGGCTCGGGCGGGCTCTTCGGCGTGGGGCTGGGCGAGGGCGTGACGAAGGTCAACTACCTCCCGGAGGCACCCACGGACATGATCTTCGCGGTCGTCGGCGAGGAGCTCGGCCTGATCGGCTCCCTCGCCGTGGTCTCCGCGTTCACCGCGTTCGGATACGCGGGCTTCAACATCGCGCTCCGCTGCCGGGACCCCTTCGGGAAGCGGCTGGCGGTCGGGATCACCGCTCTCGTTTGCGGACAGGCCCTCGTCAACCTCGCGGCCGTGCTCGGCCTCGCTCCGCTGACGGGGATCCCGCTCCCGTTCGTGAGCTATGGCGGCTCGAGCCTCGTCGTCGCGCTGACCGCCGTCGGGATTCTCCTTAACATCGCCCTGAGCGATGCCGCCTCTGCGGGAGCAACCGGCGTGCCTGATCGCGGCCGGAGGAACGGCGGGGCACGTGATGCCGTCCCTCGCGGTCGCGGACGCCCTCATCCGGCGCGGCGCGCGCGTGACCTTCGCCGGCGCGCAGCGGGCTGAGGCGGAGCTCGTCCCCGCCGCGGGCTACGCGTTCGACCAGTTCGCCGTCGAAGGCCTTCCCCGCCGGCTCGGCCTCGCGTTCGCGCGCGCGTGCGCGAACGCCGTCCGCGCCGTCCCCGCGGCGCTCGCGATCCTGCGGCGCCGTCGGCCCGACGTCGTCCTAGGCGGGGGCGGCTACGTCGCAGGGCCCGTGATGCTCGCGGCCTCGCTCCGAGGTATCCCCACCGCGCTCATCGAGGCGGACGCACATCTCGGACTCGCGAACCGCCTCGCCGCTCCGTACGCCCGGCGCGTCTTCCTCGCCTTTCCGATCGAGGGGCGCAGCGGCCGCAAGTACCGCGTCGTCGGACGGCCCATTCCGGCGCGCTCGACGCCGCCGGCGAGCAGCGAGGCCCGCCGGCGCTTCCGCCTTCCCGAGGCGGGGCGGGTCGTCCTCGTCTTCGGCGGAAGCCAGGGAGCACGGACGCTGAACGAGGCCGCGCTCGCGGCGTGGGGGGACGGCGGGCCGGCCGTCCTCCACCTTGCCGGCGAGGCGCACGTCGACACGCTCCGCGACCGCGTCGGGCGGCCGGACTACGTCCTCCTCGGCTTCACCGAGGAGTTCGGCTCGGCCCTCGCCGCAGCCGACCTCGTCGTGGCGCGGGCAGGCGGGTCGGTATGGGAGCTCGCGGCCGCCGCGAAGCCGGCGCTGCTCGTCCCGTATCCGTACGCGACGGCGGACCACCAGACGAAGAACGCGCGCTACTTCGCGGAGCGGGGCGCCGCCCTCGTCGTCGCCGAGGGCGAGCTCGACCTGCGAGGCCAGGCGGGCGAGCTCCTCGCCGACCCCCACCGCCTCGAGGCCATGGCGGCGGCCATGCGCGCGCTCGCGCGGCCCGACGCCGCCGACGTCGTCGCGAAGGAGGTGCTCGCCCTCGCCGGCAAGCGCGCGCCCGTGTAGCGGCCGGCGGCTCTGGTTCGTCGGTATCGGCGGGGCCGGCCTCTCGGCGTACGCGGTTCTCGCCCACGCCTTCGGCGCGGAGGCCGGCGGCTGGGATCGCAAGGAGACTCCCTACCTCCGCCCGGTGCGCGAGGCGGGCATCCCCGTCGTGCTCGGGGAGGACCCGGCGCCTGCGCCCGCCGGCTGGGAGGCCGTCGTCTCCACCGCGTACGCCGGGCGCGTGCCCGGGCGCACGCGCGCCGAGCTCCTCTCGGAGCTCGTGGCCGCGAACCCGTCGATCGTCGTCTCGGGCGCGCACGGGAAGACAACGACGGCGGCGATGATCGCTTTCTGCCTCGAACGGCTCGGCCGCGACCCGTCCTGGGCGGTCGGCGGGGAGGTGCCCCAGCTCGGGACGCATGCACGGGCCGGATCGGGATGGTTCGTCGTGGAGGGAGACGAGTCGGACCGGACGGTCGCCGCGCTCCCTGCGCAGATCGCGGTCGTGACGAACGTCGACCTCGACCACCACAGCACGTTCGCCTCGCGCGCCGAGGTCGAGGCGCTCTTCTCGGGGTGGCTCGCCTCGCTCCCCGGCGCCGCTGTCGTGCGTGGCTGGGAGCTCGAGCCCTACGACGGGCCGCTCGCGGTCCCCGGCGACCACAACCGCGTGAACGCGGCGTGCGCCCTGGCGGCGCTCGCGCACGCCGGCGTCCCGGGGCGCGAGGCCGCCCCCGCCCTGGCCGAGTTCGAGGGCGTCGCGCGGCGGCTCGAGCTCCGCGGGGAGGCGAGCGGCATCCGCGTCGTGGACGACTACGCCCACCACCCCGCCGAGCTGCGCGCGACCCTCGCCGCCGCGCGCCGTCTCGCCGGCGGCGGGAGAATCGTCGCGCTCTTCCAGCCGCACCTCTTCTCGCGCACCCGCCATCTCGCGCGCGAGTTCGCGGACGCCCTCGCCGAGGCGGACGCCGCGTGCGTGACCGAGGTCTACGCCGCCCGCGAGACGCCGATCCCCGGCGTCTCCGGGAAGCTCGTCGTGGAGCAGCTGGCCGAGAGGCGCCCGGGCATGCCGGTCGCGTGGACGCCGACCGTCGCCGAGGGCGCCGCCGTAGCGGCCGCCCTCGCTCGGCCGGCCGACGTCGTCCTCACGGTGGGCGCGGGCGACGTCGACTCCGCGGTCCCGCTCATCCTGGAGCGGCTGGCGTGACGCCCCCGCCGCTGCGGGAGGGCGTGCCGCTCTCGCGCTTCACCACGCTCGGGACTGGAGGGCCCGCCCGCTGGTTCGCCGCGCCCTCGTCGGTCGACGAGCTGGCCCGCCTCCTCGCCTGGGCGGACGCCGAGGGCGTCCCGGTGGCGCCCGTAGGGCTGGGCTCCAACCTCCTGGTCGCAGACGAGGGGTTCCCGGGGCTCGCGCTCAAGCTCGCCGGGGAGCTTGCAGCCGCCGCCGCCGCCGACGGACGGCTTCTGGCCGGCGGGGGCGCCCCGCTCGCCGTCTGCCTCCACAGGGCACGCGCGGCGAGCCTCGGCGGCCTGGAGTTCGCATGCGCGATCCCGGGCACGGTGGGCGGCGCTGTGTGGATGAACGCCGGCGCGTACGGAGGTGACGTCTCGAGCGTGCTGGAGCGCGCGCTCGTGGTCGACGCGCGGGGCGCGGCGTGGCGGACGCCGTCCGAGCTCGGCCTCGAGTACCGTCGCTCCCGGCTCATTCCGGGCCAGGTCGTGGCGCGGGCGGAATTCCGGCTCGCTCCACGGCCGGAAGCGCAGATCAAGGCGCTCGTCGCCGACATGCAGGCACGCCGGAAGGACGCACAGCCGACGAACCGGCGGACGTTCGGAAGCGTGTTCAAGAACCCGTCCCACGAGCTGAGCGCCGGGCGGATGCTCGACGCGTGCGACCTGCGCGGGCACGCCGTCGGCGGCGCGTGCATCTCGCCCAAGCATGCGAACTTCATCGAGAACGCGGGGAACGCGCGTACGGCCGACGCGCTCGCGCTGATCGGCGAGGCGCGCCGGCGCGCGCTTGAGCGCTTCGGCGTCCGCCTCGATACCGAGGTGCAGCTCGTGGGAGCCATCGCGGTTCCGCCGCTCGAGACGTAGGAGCGCCGCGCCGCGCGGCGAAGGGAGGCGCGATGGTCTCGCCGAGCGCGCGCGCCGCCATGTCGCTGCACGTTGCGCCCCCACGTGCGCGGCTCGCGGCCCTGGTCTCGCTGCGCATGCTGATCGGGCTCACCGCCTCCGCGGCCGCACTCGCCGGCGCCTACCTCGTCGCGCGCGAGACGCCGGCGTTCGCCGTCCGCGAGGTCGCCGTTCGCGGCGCCCCGGCCGGGGTCGCGGCCGATGTGCGCCGTGCCCTCGCGAGCGTCCGCGGCGAGAGCCTCGTCACGGTGGACGCGGCTGCCCTCGAGAGGCGGCTGCACGGCATCCCCTCGATTGCGGACGCGCACGTCGACCGCGAGTTCCCGCACGCCCTCCTCGTCGTCGTCCGGCCCGAGCGGCCCCTCGCCGTCGTGCGACGCGGGGGTCGGGCCTGGCTCGTGGCCGAGAGCGGTCGCGTCGTACGCGCGGTGGCACCCGCCGCCCTGCCGGCGCTCCCTCGCCTCCGGGGCGTCCTCGAGCGGCCGCCGAGCGTGGGGGAGACGCTGTCCGGCCCTCCCGCCGCGACGGGGCTCGCGGTCCTGCGCGCGGCGCCGCCCGCCTTTCGGCAGCGCGTCCTCTCCGTGAGCATCGAGGCCGGGGAGGCGACCCTCGTTCTCCGTGACGGCCCCGGGGTCGTCCTTGGGCCGGCGACCGACGTGGAGGCGAAGTTCGCCTCGGCGGCTGCCGTCCTGGCCTCGATCGGCGCGGAAGGGGCGGCGGTCCTCGCCTACCTCGACGTCAGCGTGCCGACGCGCGTCGTGGCCGGCGCAAACACTCAACCCTGGCGTAAAGGTTGATAGTTCTCCGAAGAACCACCTGCAAATGAGGCATTTGACAAGCGACCGCCGCCGTGCATACGCTCACCGGCGGCTCAACCGCTACTTGAAGCTTCCATGAGAGACCAGACGGGCACCTACCTGGCGGTGATCAAAGTCGTCGGCATTGGCGGCGGCGGCTCCAACGCGGTCAACCGCATGGTCGACGCCGGCCTCAAGGGCGTCGAGTTCGTGGCCGTCAACACCGACGCCCAGGCGCTCCTCATGTGCGACGCCGACGCCAAGCTGCACATCGGCGCGCACGCGACCCGGGGCCTCGGAGCCGGCGCGAACCCGGCCGTGGGCCGCGAGGCGGCCATGGAGAGCCGGGACGAGATCAAGGAGATCCTCAAGGGCGCAGACATGGTGTTCGTCACCGTGGGCGAGGGCGGCGGGACCGGCACCGGCGGCGCTCCGGTGGTGGCGGAGATCGCGCGCGAGCTAGGAGCGCTGACCGTCGGCGTGGTCACCCGACCCTTCTCGTTCGAGGGCCGCCGGCGCGCCGAGCAGGCCCAGACCGGCATCACGGAGCTGCAGGACAAGGTCGACACGCTGATCGTGATCCCGAACGACCGCCTGCTCCAGGTCGTCGAGAAGCAGACCTCCGTCATGGAGGCCTTCCGGATGGCCGACGACGTCCTGCGCCAGGGCGTGCAGGGGATCACGGACCTGATCACTGTCCCGGGGCTCGTCAACCTCGATTTCGCCGACGTGCGCACGATCATGCGGGACGCCGGCTCGGCCCTCATGGGAATCGGCGAGGCCGAGGGCCCGAACCGGGCGGCGGAGGCAGCGCGAACGGCCGTCTCGTCCCCGCTTCTCGAGGCGTCGATCGAGGGCGCGACGGGGATCCTGCTCAACATCACGGGCGGGCCGGACGTCGGCCTCTTCGAGGTCAACGAGGCCGCGGAAGTCGTCACGGGGGCCGCCGACCAGAACGCGAACGTGATCTTCGGCGCCGTGATCGACGAGTCGACGGGAGGGTACGTCCGCGTGACGGTGATCGCGACCGGCTTCGACGCCCGCTACCGCCGCGAGCGCAGCGAGCGCCCGGGCGAGACGGTTGCTCCCTCGCCCCCTCGGCCGGCCGACCGCGAAGGCTTCGACGTCCCGGCCGACATCCTCGAAGTCCCCTCGTTCCTGCGCGAGTAGCGGCGCGCCCGCGCTGTGGGCGGGCGTCCGAAGAGCCGATGCTCGGCGCGTCCGGCGCGCCGTCGCCCTCGCCGCCAAGCCCCGGACGCGGTAGAACACGGGGTCGTGCGCGCGCCCCGCGAGCCCTTCCGCGTGAAGATGGTCGAGCCGATCCGCGTGACGACACGCGCCGAGCGCGAGTCCGCTCTCGCGGTCGCGGGCTGGAACGTCTTCCAGCTCGCCGCGCGCGACGTCGAGCTCGACCTGCTCACCGACTCCGGCACGGGGGCGATGAGCCAGGCGCAGTGGGCCGCGATGATGCTCGGCGACGAGTCGTACGCCGGCTCGCAGAGCTTCGAGCGGTTCCGCGACGCCGTCCGCGACGTCCTCGGGTTCCCGTTCGTCGTCCCCGCGCACCAGGGCCGTGGGGCCGAAGGGGTCTTCTTCGGCGCCGTCATCGACCCAGGCGAGATCGTCCCCTCGAACGCGCACTTCGACACGACGCGCGCCCACGTCGAGATCCGGGGCGGCGTCGCCCTCGATCTCCCCGTCGCCTCGGCGTTCGATCCGACGCTGGAAGCGCCGTTCAAGGGCGACATGGACGTCGACCGACTCGTCGCGCTCCTCGACGGCCCCGAGGGCGACCGCGTGGCCATCGTCATGCTCACGATCACGAACAACGCGGGAGGCGGTCAGCCCGTCTCGATGGCGAACATCCGGGCGGTCACAGCGGTCGCGCACGAGCGTGGACGCAAGGTCGTGCTGGACATCGCGCGCTTCGCCGAGAACGCGTGGTTCATCCGTGAGCGCGAGGCGGGGTACCGCCGGACGCCGCTGCCCGAGATCGTGCGGGAGATGGTCGGGGACGCCGACGCCGTGCTCATGAGCGCGAAGAAGGACGCGATCGCCAACATCGGCGGCTTTGTCGCCGTCCGCCAGGACGAGGCGTTCTTCCACAGCCTGCAGACGCGCGGCATCGTCTCCGAGGGATTCCCCACCTACGGCGGCCTCGCCGGCCGCGACCTGGATGCGATCGCGGTCGGCCTTCGGGAGGTGCTCGAGGAGCCGTACCTGCGCCACCGGGTCGGCCAGGTCGCCTACCTCGGCTCCGTCCTCGAGGGAGCCGGCGCCTCGATCGTGAAGCCCGTGGGCGGGCACGCCGTGTACGTCGACGCGGGCGCGACGCTCCCGCACGTGCCGGCCTCCGAGTTTCCCGGCTGGGCGCTCTCGTGCGCCCTCTACCTGGCCGGCGGCGTGCGGAGCGTCGAGATCGGATCCGTCATGGCCGGCCGCGACCCGGAGACCGGCGAGAACCGCCACCCGCCGCTCGAGCTCCTTCGCCTTGCGGTTCCTCGCCGCGTCTACACCTCGCGCGCGCTGGAGCAGGCTGCCGACGCGATGGCCTCGACGCTCGCGGACGCCGAGGCCCTGCGCGGCTTCGAGCTGGTCGAGGAGGCGCCCGTCCTCCGCCACTTCACGGCGCGCTTCCGTCCGCTCGACGAGCGCCTCGCCGCCGTCGCCGGGGAGGCCGTGCAGGCGTAGGATTCGGCGGCCCGGTGCAAACGCTTCGCCGCACACCGCTCCACGATCGGCACGCCTCGCTCGGCGCCCGCCTCGTCCCCTTCGCCGGGTGGGAGATGCCGGTGCAGTACACCTCGGTCGCCGAGGAGCATCGCGCGGTGCGCACCGCGGCCGGGGTCTTCGACGTCTCCCACATGGGCGAGCTCGCCGTCGCCGGTGCCGCGACGCACGGCTGGCTGCAGGCGCGCCTCTCCAACGACCTCGACCGGATCGGGCCCGGTCAGGCGCAGTACACGCTCCTCACCAACGACGGCGGCGGCATCGTCGACGACCTGATCGCCTACCGCCGCGGCGAGGACGACTACCTGCTCGTCGTGAACGCCTCCAACGTCGAGGCCGACCACACGGCGCTTGCCGAGACGGACGACGTCTCGCACGAGTGGGCGCTCCTCGCCGTCCAGGGTCCGGAGGCGCTCGCGCGCCTCGAGGTGGACGTCGCCCCGTTCACCTTCCGCGAGGAGGAGGTCCTGGGCGTGCGCTGTCTGCTCGCGGGCACCGGCTACACCGGCGAGCGCGGGTGCGAGCTCGGCTGTGCGCCGGAGGACGCCCCGCGGCTCTGGGACGCGATCCTCGCGCGCGGCGTCGTCCCCTGCGGACTAGCTGCGCGCGACACGCTGCGCCTCGAGGCCTGCTACCCGCTGCACGGACAAGACATCGGGCCGACACGGACGCCGATCGAGGCGGGGCTCGGCTGGGCGTGCGCGCTGCGGAAGGAGTTCACGGGCGTCGACGTTCTCCGCCGCCAAAAGGAGGAAGCGCCGGCGCAGAAGCTCGTCGCCTTCACGATGGTCGAGAAGGGGATTCCGCGCCAGGGCATGCGGATCGAGGAGGGGGGCGAGGTCACGTCGGGAACGCTCTCGCCCTTCCTCGGGGAGGCGATCGGCCTCGGCTACGTGGACTCACCCCTGTCAGCGCCCGGAACGGAGATCACGATCGACGTGCGCGGGCGGCCGCGGCGGGCCCGTATCGTCCCGAAGCCGTTCTACAAGCGAGGGGAGGGATAGTGGCAGCCGAGGAGACGTACCCGAGCGAGCTTCGCTACCACCCGGAGCACGACTGGGCCCGCGTCGAGGGGGACACGGCGACGCTCGGAATCACGTGGTACGCGCAAGATGCCCTCGGGGAGATCGTCCACTACGAGGCCCCCGAGTCCGGCGCCACCGTGACGAAGGACGAGAGCTACGGCGAGGTGGAGTCGGTCAAGGCTGTCTCCGACGTGGTCGCGCCGCTCTCGGGCGAGGTGCTGGAGGTGAACGAGACGCTCGAGGACGCGCCGGAGACGATCAATGAGGACCCGTACGGGGAGGGCTGGATGGTCCGCATTCGCCTCTCGGACCCCTCGGAGCTCGATTCGCTCCTCGACGTGGAGGCCTACCGAAAGCTCGTCGCCGAGGCGTGACGACGCTTCCCTTCCTGTCCCTGACCGATCGCGACCGCGAGGCAATGCTCGCGGCTGTCGGCGTGGCGTCGCTCGACGACCTCTTCGTCGACATCCCCAGCGGCGTCCGGCTTCGCCGTCCGCTCGGCCTCGAGCCCGCGCTCTCGGAAGCCGAGATCGTCGCGCATCTCTCCGAGCTCGCGGCCAGGAACGTGGACACGAGCCGCGAGCTCTCGTTCCTCGGCGCGGGGATCTACGACCACTACGTTCCGGCGCTGATCGACGCCATGCTCGCGCGCGGCGAGTTCCTGACCGCGTACACGCCGTACCAGCCGGAGATGAGCCAGGGCGTCCTGCAGGCGATCTTCGAGTACCAGACGGCCATCTGCGAGCTGACGGCGATGGACGTGTCCAATGCATCGGGCTACGACGGCCCCGCCGTGGCCGCAGACGCCTGCTACGTGGCGAAGCACGCCACCGGCCGCTCGAAGGTCGTCCTGAGCGAAGCGGTGAACCCGCAGGTGCGCCAGGTCGTGAAGACGTACGCGCCCGGCTTCGGTCTCGACGTCGTCGAGGTGGCGCACCGAGAGGGGCTGACGGATCCCGACGAGCTCCGGGAGGCCGCGCACGAGGCGGCGTGCGTCGTCTTCCAGCAGCCGAACTTCTTCGGCTGTCTCGAGCGCGCTCCCGAGCTCGCGGCCGCCGCGAACGAGGCGGAGGCCCTCCCCGTCGCCTACGTCGACCCGATGTCGCTCGGCGTCCTCGAGGCCCCGGGGAACTACGGCTGCGCGATCGCCATCGGCGAGGGACAGCCGGCCGGCAACTACGTCTCGTACGGTGGGCCGCACTACGGGTTCCTCGCCGCGCGCAGTGACTACATCCGCCGGATGCCTGGCCGGATCGTGGGCGAGACGACCGACCTCGAGGGCCGCCGCGGCTACGTGCTCACCCTGCAGACCCGCGAGCAGCACATCCGCCGGGAGAAGGCGACGCACAACATCACCACGAACCAGACCCTGCTCGCGCTCGCCGGGCTCATGCAGCTTTCGTGGCTCGGGCCGCAGGGCCTGCGAGAGGTGGGGGAGACCTGTCTCGCGCTCTGCGAGTACGCCAAGGAACGCCTTGACCTCCCGCTCCTCTTCCCGGAGCAGCCGACCTTCAAGGAGTTCGCGGTCCGAGTGGGGCGGCCCGCGAACGAGGCGATCAGCGAGGCGCGCGCGCAGGGCGTGCATCCCGGCTATGCGCTGCGCCGCGACTACGCAGGGATGGAGGACGCCCTACTCGTCTGCGTGACCGAGAAGAAGACGCCGGCCGACATCGACCGGCTCGCCGAGGTCCTCGCATGACGAGCGCGCGCACCGAGGAGCTCGGCCGGCCGGTCAAGCTGATCTTCGAGGAGTCGCAGGCGGGGAGGCGCGCGTCCCGCGTCTCCAGGCCGGATCTCGCTGTCCCGAGCCTGCCCGAGGAGCTCGCGCGGGCGCGTCCGCCTCGGCTCCCCGAGGTCTCGGAGCCGGAGCTCGTGCGCCACTTCACCGCTCTCGCCGACCGCACGTTCGGGGTCGACACGGGCTTCTACCCGCTCGGCTCGTGCACGATGAAGCACAACCCGCGCGTAAACGAGCGCGTCGTCTCCCTGCCCGGCTTCCGCGACCTCCACCCGCTCCAGGAGGAGGACGGTGCTCAGGGGGCGCTCGAGCTCATGTGGCGCCTGCAGGAGATCCTGGCCGAGATCGCGGGCCTCCCCGCCGTGTCGCTGCAGCCTGCTGCCGGCTCGCAGGGCGAGCTCACGGGGCTCATGCTCATGCGCGCCTACTTCCGCTCGCGCGGCGAGGAGCGCGGGACGGTGTTCGTCGCCGACACCGCCCACGGGACGAACCCCGCGAGCGTGACGATGTCCGGCTACACGCTCCAGAAGGTGGGAACGGACGAGCGCGGCAACCTCGATCTCGCCTTCCTCCGGGAACGCGTCGACCAGGGGACCGCGGGGCTCATGCTCACCAACCCGTCCACGCTCGGGCTCTTCGACGAGCACATCGAGGAGGTCGCGCGGATCTTCCACGACGCGGGCGCGCTCCTCTACTACGACGGCGCGAACCTGAACGCGGTGTGCGGCATCTCGCGCCCGGGCGACATGGGGTTCGACATCGTCCACTACAACCTGCACAAGACGTTCTCGCAGCCGCACGGCGGGGGCGGCCCCGGCGGGGGCCCCGTGGCCGTTCGCGAGACGCTCGAGCCGTTCCTGCCCGTGCCCGTCGTCGCGCGTCGGGGCGAGCGCTTCACCTTCGACTACGACCGGCCGGAGACGATCGGGAAGGTGCGCGGCTACTACGGGCCGTTCGGCGTCTTTGTCCGGGCCTACGCCTTCATCCGCTCCTACGGCCCCCACCTGAAGGAGATGTCGGAGGCGGCCGTCCTGAACGCGAACTACCTGCTCGCCCGGCTTCGTGACGCGTACGACCTGCCTTTCGACCGCCACTGCATGCACGAGTTCGTCCTCTCGGCGCGCAACCTGAAGCGCGACTACGGGGTGTCGGCGCTCGACGTGGCGAAGCGCCTCATGGACTACGGCTTCCACCCGCCGACGATCTACTTCCCGCTGATCGTCCCCGAGGCGCTCATGATCGAGCCGACCGAGACCGAGCCGAAGGAGCGCCTGGACGCCTTCTGCGAGGCGATGCTCGGGATCGCCCGGGAAGCGGCCGAGGAGAAGGAGCTCGTGAGGGAGGCGCCCCGGCGGCGGCCGGTCCGGCGCCTGGACGAGGTGCAGGCCGCCAAGCGCGCGATCGTCAAGTACCGCTTCGACGAGCATCCGAGCCTGCAGCGCGAGCCGGCCGAGGGCCAGGCGATCGAGGCGCAGAAGGGCGCGTAGTGGAGCTCCACCTCTTCCTGCTCCTGCTCGGGTTCACGCTCGCGAAGATGGCGCTCGCCGCGACGATCGTCTGGGTGGGCGTGCGCTCACCCGAGCGCCCGGAGGAGGACGACGGGCCGGACGGCGGTAGCGGCGGGCCGGGCGGCCAGCCGCTACCGCCACGCCGGCCGCGCGCGTACGAGCGCGGGGGGCCCGAGCGAACGCCCTCGCGCGGCCGTTCTCCGCGGCGGCGGCGGACGACGGCGTAGCGTGGCCCCGGGCGGGGCCGCGCGCGCTTCACGCATCGCCGACTTGTCGCTCGCCGAGGCGGGCGAGCAGAAGATCCGCTGGGTCGCCCGCCACTCGCCCGTCCTCAACCGGCTCGCACGCGAGCGGCTCGCGGACGGGGCGCTCCGTGGCCGCCGCGTCGCCGTCGTCGTCCACCTCGAGGCGAAGACGGCCTACCTGGCGACGCTGCTCGCCGAGGCGGGTGCCGAGGTCGTCGTGGCCGGCAGCAACCCCCGCTCCACGCAGGACAGCGTCGCGGCCGCGCTCGTCACGCGCGGCCTTCGCGTCTTCGCCCGCCACGGTTCGAGCCGCGCGGAGTTCACGGAGGACCTGCTCGCACTCGTCGACACGCGCCCGGAGATCATCGTGGACGACGGGGCCGAGGCGACGACGCGAATCGTCGAGCACCGCGCCGAGCTCGCGCCCGGGCTCCGCGGCGTCAGCGAGGAGACGACCACGGGCCTCGCTCGTCTCCGGGCGCTCGCGCGCGCAGGCCGCTTGCCGTTTCCGGCGGTCGCCGCGAACGACGCGGCCTGCAAGCACCTGTTCGACAACCGCTACGGGACGGCGCAGGCCACGATGCAGGCGATCCTCAGGCTCACGAACCTCGCGGCGTCGGGGAAGCACTTCTGCGTCGTCGGCTACGGGTACGTCGGAAAGGGCCTGGCCTCGTACGCCGAGGGGCTGGGCGGAAGGGTGACCGTCGTCGAGGTCGACCCGGTGGCAGCGCTGCAGGCGTTCATGGACGGCCACCGCGTCGCGTCTCGCGCGGATGCGCTCCCCGACGCCGACATCGTCGTCACGGCCACGGGCGGGATCGAGGCGCTCGCCCACGACGACTTCGCGCTCCTCAAGGACGGCGTCGTCCTCGCGAACGCCGGCCACCACGACCGGGAGATCGACGTACGCGAGCTCGAGGCGCTCGCGGGGCCCGGCGACCTGGTTCGGCCGGGCGTGACACGCTTCCGCCTCGGCGGCCGGCGGATCCACCTCCTCGTGGGCGGCGCCCTCGTCAACATCGCGGGCCTCGACGGGAACCCGATCGAGATCATGGACCTCTCCTTCTCGGTTCAGGCGCTCTCGGCCCACTATCTGGCCGCGAACCGCCTGAAGGCGGGGATCCACCCGTTCCCGCCGGAGCTCGACCGGGCGATCGCGACCGCCAAGCTCACCACGCTGGGCATCGAGCTTGACGAGCTTCGCCCGTCGCAGCGCGCGTTCTCCGAACAGTGGAGCGTGTGGGAGTGACCGGGCTCGCCGAGTCCTCCCTCGCGGCGCAGGGCGAGAGGAAGATCGACTGGGCCGCCGGATGGACGCCCGTCCTCGGCAAGGTGTGCCGGCGGCTCGCGCGCGAGGACGGCGTGCGCGGACGCCGCGTCGCGCTCGTCCTTCCGATCCAGCCCACGACCGCCGTTCTCGCCGTCGGCCTCGCCGAGGCCGGCGGCGAGGTGACGGCGACGTTCCCCGGCGCGATCGTGCACGAGGACGTCGCTGCGGCTCTCGTCGAGCGCGGCGTCGACGTGTTCTCGACGCCCGCCTCGGCCGCTGACGACGAGCTCCGGTTCGTCGCGGACCTCCTCGCACGTGGGCCCGAGGTCGTGGTCGAGGATCGGCCGCTCGTCGCGGCCCGAGCGGACACGACGGCGCGCGGCCTCGCCGGCACTCTGCTCGGGGCGTCGGAGGGGACGACGTCCGTCGCTCCTCTCCGCGTGCCGGGGGCGGAGGGCGGGCTCCGGATTCCGTGCCTCGCCGTCGACGACGCACGCTGCACGCGCCTCTTCGACCGGTACGGCTCGGGCCAGGCCGCGCTCGCGGCGGTCCTCGACGCGACGAACGTCCTCCTGGCCGGCCGGCGCCTGGCCGTGGTCGGGTACGGCTCGGTAGGCAAGGGAGTCGCTCGGCGGGCCCGCGGGATGGCTGCGCGCGTCACGGTCAGCGAGGTCGATCCGCATGCGGCGCTCGAGGCCCACCACGACGGGTTCGACGTCGCTCCTGTCGAGGAGGCGTGCTCCGTCGCCGACGTCGTCGTGACGGCGACCGGCGTCCGCCGGGCGCTCCCGCTCTCCGCCGTCGAGCGGCTCGGAGACGGCGCTCTCCTCGCCAACGCTGGCGCGCGTGACGACGAGATCGACGTCGAGGGGTTGCGGGAGCGGGCGATTGAGACGCTCGTCGCGCGTCCGAACGTCGAGGAGTTCCGGCTCGATGGAGAGCGCTCGGTGTTCGTCGTCGCCGGAGGAGTCTCGGTCGCACGGCCGGCGGCGGAGGGCCGGCCGATCGAGCTCGCGGATCTCACGCTCTCGCTGCACGCGCTCGCGGCTCGGCACCTGCTCGTGCATGGCGCTGCCATGCCTGCCGGCGTGCACGCGGTGCCGCCCGAGATCGACGAGGCCGTGGCGCGGGACTCGCTCGAGGCGCTGGGCCTTCGGATCAGCGAGCACGCCCCGTAGGGGAGGCGAGAGACGGGCCGCCGTATCAGGCGCTTCGCGCTCGCATGCGCCGCGCCGGGCGGCGCTCAGGGCGACCAGCGGGGTTGCCAGGCGTTCGGCCTGGAGGACGTGGCGGCGCTCGCCCAGTCGGGCGAGCTGGGCGCCGTCGACTCGGAGCTCGCGAGGAGCGGGCCCGAGAGCTCGCGATCCGGGTTGCGAGCGAGCGCGAAGCGCTCTGCGGCCCCTAGCCGGCTCAAGCGCTCGCTGCGGGAGCGCGGCGCAGCGTCGAGCTCCCGCTGTACCCCTGCTCAGATGCGCTACGGGGCTGCGTACCCGGCGCGGGGAAGCGGCTCCGGCTGCGTCGCGCGCTCAAGACGGTGCGGGGAGGCCACGTAGCGGACCCACGTCCAGACGTAGAGCATGAATGCGACCGCGGCGAGCGAGAGGAGCGTGACCGCTGCGAACGGGAGGAGAAGATCGAGGAGGGTTCGAGTCATGTCCGCACTCTCGCGCAGCCGTCCGGTGCGCGCGGGAGGGAGAGCACGAGAACACGGGTGGGGCTACCACGAGACCGGGGGCGTCGGCGGCGCGAAAGCGGCAAGTCTGCGCTCCTGCTCCGGAGGCAGACGGCCTCGATCCGTGACAGACTCCGCGCGAGCGGGAGCCGCGGGGGAGGGGTTCGGTGAGGGCCTGGCGACTCCCGCGCGCGGCCCGGCCATTCCGGTCACGCGTGCGACCCCCCGGCCCCGCTCGCCGGCAGCTCAGGCAGGAGCTCCTGCCCTCGTTTCACGTCTTGCCGCCCGCGCTCCTCGTCGCGTCGTTGCGTACCCGAGGTCGGCTCAGGTGCGCTCACATCGGTGGAAGGTCCTCCACCGGGTTGACGTCGTCGACGACCCGAAGATGATCGTGCGATGCGTCGGCCCAACGGAGAGGGAGAAGAGATGCGCGTGCTTCTAAAGGCCCAGATGGATGTTGAGAAGGGGAACCAGGCGATCAGCGACGGGACGCTCCCACAGG
>JACVSB010000083.1 GCA_014534155.1 Thermoleophilia bacterium | reverse complement strand
GGCGATCCCGAGCGCCGGCGCGACTTCGTCTTCGCCGACGATCTCGTCCCGGCCTGGGAGCGGATCGCCGCCGACGGCCGCTGGGGCGAGACGCTGACCCTCGCGCGCGGCGAGTCCACCCCCCTCCTTCGCGCAGCGGAGCTCGTCGCGGCGGCCGCAGCGTCGTCGACGCGGATCGAGACCCCCGGCGGCGAGCTCGCCCCGGGCGAGAACGAGAGCTACCGGGCGGATCCGCCGCAGGCAGGTCTAGGCTTCGTCCCGCGCCCGCTGGAGGAGGCGATCACGCTCTATGTCGACTGGCTTCGACGCCATCCCGCTCCTCAAGGCAGCACCCGACCGTGAGCAGATAGCGGAGCGGCTCGAGGGCGGCCCGTGGCGCGGTCTCGAGCTTGCGCTCGCGCCCGCTCACGTCGCCAGCGAGGAGGCGGCGGCGCGGGCGGCACGGACGGTCCGCGAGGCCGTGGCCGGCGCGGGCCTCGCGCTGACCGCCGAGGCTCCCGTCTCGTGGCCGAGCGGCGCCTTCGTCCGCGTCGACCGCCTCAGCGACGAAGCGCGCGCATGCCTTGTCAGGAGCGCCGAGTTCGCGGCGGCGATCGGCTCTCCGGTCCTCACGCTGCACCTCTACGCTCCGATGCCGCCGGACGAGTTCCGGGCGGCGGCACGGCTCGCCGACGAGGCCGTCTCGGCCTTCCTCGGCTTCTACGCGCGCACCTGCGAGGAACGCGGCGTCATCCCTCTCGTGGAGAACGTCCCTCCCGTGCTGCGGATGCGCGTGGGCGGCGTCTTCCTGTCGCCGATCGGCGGGCACTGGCGCGACCTGCGCCGCTGGCACGCGCGCATACCCGCGCTTCGTTTCACCCTCGACACCTCGCACGCGGCCCTCTTTCGCTCGTTCGTCGAGGCCTACGGCACGCCCTTCGGGCTCGTCTCGCCTGACGAGCTCGCGCTCGAGCGCTACGTGGAGGAGCTCGGCCCTTCGCTCGAGGTCGCGCACGTCTCGGACGCCCACGGCATCCTCGGCGAGGGCCTGCCGCTCGGCGCCGGAGAGCTCGACCTCGATCCTGTCGTCGCCCGCCTCGGCTCCTTCGCCCGCTTCGTAGTGGCGGAGATCAACGAGCCGGATCCCGCCCGCTCGCGTGACATGAAGGCGGCCTACCGCCGGATCGAGCGGGGGCTGGCGCGGCCGGGAGGTCGGCTCGCCCTCTCCGGCCCGCGGTTGCGCCCGCCGGCGTTCGACTGGTCGCAGGTCGTCGGCCGCCGCGACCCGGTTCCCTCGCTTCTCGAGCTGCAGGAGCGCTTCGGGGGCAGACGCGTTCTCGTCACGGGCGGAGGCGGCTCGATCGGACGGGCGCTCACGACCTTCCTCCTCGGCTTTCGCCCCGACGCGGTCACCGTCCTCGACGCGCACGAGGCAGCGCTCACGGACGACCGGCGGACGCGGGGCTCGACGAGGGCGGTTCGCTACGCCCTGTGCGACGTGCGCGACGCGACCCGGCTCGAGGCGGAGCTCGCGAAGGCGCGGCCGGACGTCGTCTTCCACCTCGCCGCGTACAAGCACGTCGACTGGGCGGAGCTCTTCCCGGAGGAGTTCGTGGACACGAACCTCGTCGGCTCGTGGAACCTCCTGCGGGCCTGCGAGCGGACCCAGGTGGAGACCGTCGTCGTCGCCTCGACCGACAAGGCGGCGCTCGCCGCGGGCGTGTACGGGCGCACCAAGCGGCTGATGGAGCAGCTGACGGCCTTCGCCGCCCGCCGGGCGCGCGCGGAGCGCGTGGCCGTCCGCTTCGTGAACGTGCTGGGAACAGCGGGCAGCGTGTCGGAGCTCTTCCTCCGACAGGCGCGGGAGGGCGTTCCCCTGACCGTGACCGACACCGGGATGCTCCGCTACTGGCTCACGATGGCGCACGCGGCGTCGCTCGCCGGCCACGCCGTCCTTCTCGCCGGCGAGGGGGCCACGCTCGCGACGGCCGCAGATCCCGTCACGATGACCGTCGGCGACCTCGCTGCCCGCATCTGGCGTGCCGCCGGCCGTTCGGGCTCGCCGGCGCTCGAGCTCGTCGGCATCCGCCCGGGCGAGACGATGAGCGAGGTTCTCGTTGCGCCCGGCGAGGAGGTCGGCGAGGAGCGGTTCCAAGGAGCGGCGCCGATCGTCGGCGAGGTCCCGACGGCGGCGCCCGCCTGGGCGCTGGAGCGGCTCCCCGAGGGGAGCACGCGGGAGGCCGCGCGGGCGGTCTGGCTGGACGCGCTCTCGCGGCCCGGCCTGCTCGCGCCGACGCCGCGCGCGTGACGCTCTACTTCGTCCCGAAGAGGCGGTCGCCCGCGTCCCCGAGCCCTGGCTCGATGTAGCCCTTCTCGTTCAGCTGGCGGTCGACGGCGGCGGTGACGATGGGGACGTCCGGATGCTCCGCCTGCATGTGCTCGACTCCCTCGGGCGCGGCGATCAGCGCGATGAGGCGGACGCTCTCGGCGCCCGCGTCCTTGACGAGGCGCGCGGCGTAGCTCGTCGAGCGCCCCGTGGCCAGCATCGGGTCGAGGAGGATCACGTCGCGCTGGTCGATGTCGTTCGGGAGCTTCACGTAGTACTCGACCGGCTCCAGCGTCTCCTCGTCGCGGTAGAGCCCGATGAAGCCGACGCGGGCACCCGAGATGAGCGAGAGAACCCCGTCCAGCATGCCGATCCCCGCGCGCAGGATCGGGCACACCGCAACCTTCTTGCCGGAGATCCGCTGCACCGTCGTGCGCTCGAGCGGGGTCTCGATCTCGACCTCTTCCGTGGCGAGCTCCTTGGTCGCCTCGTAGGTGAGGAGGAGCGTGAGCTCGTTCACGAGCTGGCGGAAGACCTGCGTCGGCGTGTCGACGTCCCGCAGCATCCCGAGCTTGTGCTGGACGAGGGGGTGGGTGACCTGGACGACCGGGGCGGCCGCCCGCGCGCTCATGCCGTGTAGGCGGCGTAGCCGCGGAAGCTCGGGTAGAGCGCGTGGCGCTCGCAGAGCGCGCTGCTTCGCTCACGGAGCGCGCCGAGATCCGCCTCGGGCGAGAGCGCGTCCACGATGATCGAGCCGACCTCGCGCATGTCGTCCTCCTCGAAGCCGCGCATCGTCACTGCAGGCGTGCCGAGCCGAAGCCCCGACGCGACCGTCGGCGGCCGCTCGTCGAAGGGGACGGTGTTCCGGTTCGCCGTGATCCGGACCTCGTCCAGCCGCTCCTCGGCGTCGCGCCCCGTCCAGTCCGTCCTCCGCAGGTCGACCTGGAGGAGATGCGTGTCCGTGCCGCCCGTGAGCAGGTCGAGGCCTCCCGCGAGCAGCGCGTCCGCAAGCGCGTCGGCGTTCGACCGCACCTGTTGCTGGTAGCTGCGGAAGGCCTCGGACGCCGCGATGCGAAAGCATGTCGCCTTCGCGGCGATCGTGTGCATGAGCGGGCCGCCCTGCATGCCGGGGAAGACGGCCTTGTCCAGCGCGGCCGCGTGCTCCTCGCGGCAGAGGACGAACCCCGATCGCGGGCCCGCGAGCGTCTTGTGCGTCGTTGAGGTGACGAAGTCGCAGTGCGGCGTCGGATTCGGGTGGAGCCCCGCGGCGACGAGGCCCGCGAAGTGCGCCATGTCGCAGAGGAGAAGCGCCCCGACCTCGTCGGCGATCTCGCGGAAGCGGTCGGCCGGGATGCGGCGCGAGTACGCCGAGCCGCCGCAGACGATCAGCCTGGGCCGGCGCTGCCGCGCGACCCGGCGCACCTCGTCGAAGTCGATCACGTTCGTCTCGCGGTCGACGCCGTAGGTCGCGATGTCGTAGAGGCGGCCGGAGAAGTTGACGTGGAGCCCGTGGGTGAGGTGCCCCCCGCTGTCCAGCCGCATGGCGAGGATCGTGTCGCCCGGCTGCAGGCATGCGAAGTAGACGGCCATGTTCGTCTGGGCACCGGCGTGCGGCTGCACGTTCGCGTGCTCGGCGCCGAAGAGCGCCCGGGCGCGGTCGATCGCGAGCTGCTCGATCTCGTCTACGACCTCGCAGCCGCCGTAGTAGCGCCGGCCGGGATATCCCTCGGCGTACTTGTTCGTCGGCACGCTCCCCTGGGCCTCGAAGATTGCGGGCCACGTGAAGTTCTCCGAGGCGATCAGCTCGATCTGCCTTCGCTGGCGCTCGGCTTCGCGGCCGATCAGCGCGGCGACGTCGGGATCGAGGTCGGTGAGAACGGCCTCGCGGAGATGGTGGAACGTCTCGTGCGCGACCGCCACGCCTGGAGCGTACTCGACCACCCCCGCACGGGGGAGCTGCCTCCCTCGGTCGAGGGAAATTCGGCGTAACCCGGACTGGGGATGCCGCGTTGGGGAAACAACGCCGTTATGGAAACGTTGCCGCTCGTCGTCCTCACCGCCGCCGTCCTCGTCCCCCTCGCGCGCGAGTACACCGCGCTCCGCCGGGAATGGGGCCTCAGCCGTCTCGGCGCCGCCGCGACCGCGTGCGCCGTCTTCCCCGCGCTCGCCTTCGGCATCGCCGCCTCGCTGCCTCTCGCCGAGCGGCCGGCGCTGCAGTGGCTCGCCGCCGTCGTCCTCACGGCCGCGGCCTACTCAGCCGTCACCGCGGCGCTGCGGCCCGGGGTGGCGGACGAAGCGCCTCGGCGATCGTCGTAAGCGCGGCCTCGCCCGGTACTGCGCCCTCGCGCAGGATCCGCGGCTCGCCCTCGCTCAGGTCGACCACCGTGGAGGGCGTTCCGGGGAGGTCGCCCGCATCGAGCACGACGGCGCACCCCTCCGCGATCGCGGGAGAGATGTCGGCGACGCGCCGGGGATCGAGGTCGCCGTGCACGTTCGCGCTCGTCGCCGCAACCGCGCCGACGGCCTCCACGACGGCGCGAGCCGCGGGCGGAAGGTCGGGCACGCGCACGCCGATCGTCGTCGGCCGCGTCCCGGAAAGCCAGCGAAAGCGGCGGGCGGGGTTCGGCAGGACGAGCGTGTACGGGCCCGGCAGGAGCGCCCGGGCGACGACGGCGGCTCGGCCGCGCGCCTCCGGAACCGCGTCGAGGACGGCGTCGAGATCGGCGGCGAGGAGGGCGATGGGCATCCCTTCCGGCCGGTTCTTGAGCCTGGCGAGGCGATGGACCGGCCCTTCCCGGTAGGCGTCGGCACAGACGCCGTACACCGTGTCCGTGGGCAGGACGACGGCCTTGCCGGACCGAAGCGCCGCGACGGCCTCGTCCTTCACGGCGCCCGTCCCTCCACGACGCGCTCGATCCCGGCGAGGTCGCGGCCGATGCGCGTCTCGCGGTAGCAGTGCGCGGCCAGAAGGCCCGCCACCGCGCCCGCCTGCCCCGCGCCCACCTCGAGGACGAGCCACCCCCCGGGGACGAGCACCGCGCCGGCGGCGGCGACGATCCGCTCCGTGAGGCCGGCCGCGAGGAGCGCCTGCGAGGGGTCGTGGTCCCTGACCTCCGGCTCCAGGTCGGCGACCTCCTCCTCCAGGACGTAGGGCGGGTTCGAGACCACGAGGTGGAAGGGCCCGGAAGCGCCGGCGAACAGGTCCCCCTCACGGAGCTCGAGCCGGCCCTCGAGGCCCGTCCGCGCCGCGTTCTCGCGCGCGAGCGCGAGCGCCTCCGCGAAGGCGTCGGTGGCGACGACGGACGCTTCCGCAAGCTCGTCTGCGAGCGCGAGTGCGATGGCGCCTGACCCCGTGCCGACGTCGAGCACGCGCGGCTTCGCGACCGAGGAGAGGAGCTCCAGGCAGCGCCCGACGACGATCTCGGTCTCAGGGCGCGGGACGAGCGCACGCCGGTCGACCGCGAGGACGAGCCGGCGAAAGCCCCACTCGCCGAGCACGTGCTGGAGCGGCTCGCGCGAGCGGCGGCGTTCCACGAGCGTCCGGAGAAGCGGGACGTCGGCGGCGTCGACCTCCGCCCCCGCGAGGGCGGCGCGGGGCGTTCGCAGCACGTGAGCGACGAGGAGCTCAGCGTCGGTTCGGGGCGCCGGCACCCCGGCGGACGAGAGCTCCCGCTCGACCTCGCGCGCCGCCGCGAGCGCGTTCACGCGATCGCGGCCGCCTCGAGCGCCCGCCGGCGCTCCTCGTCCGCGAGGGCCTCGGTCAGCTCCCCGAGCTCCCCGTCGAGCACGCGGTCGAGCTGGTGCAGCGTGAGCTTGATCCGGTGGTCGGTGACCCGGTTCTCCGGGAAGTTGTACGTCCGGATCTTCTCCGAGCGCTCGCCCCCGCCGATCTGCGAGCGCCGCTTCGCCGAGAGCTCCTCCTCCTGCCGGCGCCGCTCCAGCTCGAGCAAGCGCGCCCGCAGGACGCGAAGGGCCTTCTGCTTGTTCTGGAGCTGCGACTTCTCGTCCTGCATGGCGACGACGAGCCCCGTGGGCAGATGCGTGATGCGGACGGCGGAGTCCGTCGTATTCACGCTCTGCCCGCCCGGCCCGGTCGAGCGGTAGACGTCGATCTTGAGCTCGCTCGGGTCGATCTCGACCTCGACCTCCTCCGCTTCCGGCATGACGGCCACGGTCGCCGTGGAGGTGTGGATCCGCCCCTGGGACTCGGTCTCGGGCACGCGCTGGACGCGGTGGGTGCCGCCTTCCCACTTGAAGACGGAGTAGGCGCCCTCCCCCTTGACCGCGAAGGTCACGTCCTTATATCCACCCGCTTCGCCCGGGCTCGAGCCGAGCAGCTCGTAGCGGTAGCCGCGCCGCTCGGCGTAGCGCGTCAGCATCCGGAGCAGGTCGCCGGCCCAGATTCCCGCCTCGTCGCCGCCCACGCCCTGGCGGATCTCGACGATCACGTCCCTTTCGTCCGCGGGGTCGCGCTCGACGAGGGCGATCTTCAGCTCCTCCTCGAGCGACCCCACGCGCTCCTCGAGGTCGGGGACGAGCTCTCGCAGCTCGCCGTCGTGTCGCGCGTCGTCCAGGTCGGTCCGCGCGGCCCGCCACTCCTGCGCGAGCTTCCACGGCCCCTCGAGCTCCTTCAGGCGCCGTCCTGCCTGGGCGGCCGTGCGGTGGTCGGCGAAGACGGCGGGATCCGCCATCCGCTCCTGCGCCTCGGCGTACGAGCGCTCGAGCTCCTCCACGAGGCCGTCGATGGGCGCCATTGCGGCTCAGGATAGCCCCGGGGAGGGCCGGCTCACCGGCCGCGCAGGACGCGCACGCCTGCCCAGGCGAGCAGCCCCGCGAGCGTGAAGAAGAGGGCCGCGACGACCGCGTAGACCGCGTTCGGCGCCTCGTGGAAGTCCTGCAGCAGCGTCCGGACGTTCAGGGCGCCGAGGAGGGCGAGGAAAGCCGACGCGGCGGCGAGGAGAAGGCAGACGAGGACGCGCAGGAGCACGGCGCTCCTACGCCATCACCTCGACCTTGCGCTCCTCGGGCGTCACACGGCCCTCGAGCCGCAGCACCTCGCGCAGGGCGCGGATGGAGACCTCGACCTGATCGAGCGTCGGCTCGCGCGTCGTCAGGCGCTGCAGCCAGAG
>JACVSB010000130.1 GCA_014534155.1 Thermoleophilia bacterium | reverse complement strand
GTGACCGACTGGGAGGCGGCGCCCCCGCACGAGATCGTCGCGCGCCACCCCCCCGCGGCGCGCCGGCGCGGGGTCGCGGGCGGGGGGGGGGGGCGCGGGGGGGGGGTGCCCCCCCCCGCCCCGGGGGCCGCCCCCCGGGGGGGGGGGGGGGCATCCCGCCCCCCTGGCGCCCCCCCGCCTCGCCGCACTCCGCGCGCGCGCGCCGCGGGGGCGTGGCGCGCGACGATCTCGTGCGGGGGCGCCGCCTCCCAGTCGGTCACGTTCATGCTCACCTGGACGAGCCCGGGCGTGGGAAGCGCGAGCCCGAGCGCGCGGACGCCCGGGAAGCCGCCGTCGCGCTCCCGCACGAGCCGCGCGAGCTCGCGCGCGAGGTCGAGGTCGCGAGAGCGGAGGTTCACGTTGAAGGCGATCAGGGGCCGGCGGACGCCGAGGATGACGGCGCCCCCGCGCGTGTGCAGCCGGTCCGGCCCGCGATCCGGACGCAGCTCGCCCGCCGCGAGGCGCCGCGCGAGCTCTGCCGTCCCGCCGCGCCGGAAGAACGCAGGCTCGCGCCCGTCCTCGCTCAGCCGCCCGTAGAAGAAGACCGGGAGCTCGAGCTCGGACGCGATGCGATCGGCGAGCGCGAGCGCTGCCTTTCGCGCGCGGCCCTCGTCCTCGGGGCGGATCCCAACGAGGGGGACGACGTCGGCCGCGCCGACGCGCGGGTGGACGCCGGCGTGCTCGCGCAGGTCGACGAGCTCGAGCGCCCGCCGGACGCCGCGGACGAGCGTCTCGACGAGCGCGTCCGGCTCGCCCACGAGCGTGAAGACCGAGCGATGGTGATCGGGGTCCGCGTGCACGTCGAGGAGGCGCGCGGGCGTTGCGAACGCGTCTCGGAGGGCGGCCAGGACCCGCTCGTCCCGGCCCTCGGAGACGTTCGGGACGGATTCCAGGGGGAGCGCCACGCGGCGAGCATACGGGCGGCGCCGGCCTCCTCCCCGGCGCCTCATGCCTCTACGAGAGCACGGCGAGCGCGGAGGCCGGCGGAAGCGGCGAGGACGACCAGCGTGTCGCTCGCGAGGCACGGGATTGCAGGCGGCGTGAGGATCGCGAACTGGACGGACGACCAGGTAGACGCTGAAGAGAGCGCCGGCAAACGCCGCGGCGGCCCGGCGACAACGCCCGCCCGCGCGAACGCGGAGGAGGTCGCCCGGGGGTCGAGGAAGGCCGCGGCTAGACTCGGCGTTTGCTTAGTCGTGGCTAACTCAGCGCCCCCGTTTCGGCGGACGTTCTTCCGCCTGCTCGCGTTCCTCCGCCCGTACCGCTGGTCCCTCGCCCTCTCCGTCGTCCTCGCCGTCGGCTCGCAGGGCGCGGGACTCGCGATCCCGTGGATCACGGGGTACGCGATCGACCACGCGCTGCCGGACCGCGACGCGCGCCTGCTCACGGTCCTCGTAGCGCTCGTCGTCCTCGCGGGCTCGGCGAAGGCGGCGATGCTCGTCGCTCGCCGTTTCATCGCCGGGCGCCAGGCGCTCGGCGTCGACTTCGACCTGCGAAACGCGCTCTACTCTCGGCTCCTTCGCCTCTCCTGGGGCTTCTACGACCGCCACCAGACCGGGCAGCTCATGTCCCGGGCGACCGTCGACTTGCAGTCCGTGCGCTTCTTCCTCGGCTACGGGCTCATCTTCTTCTTCCAGCACGTGATGACCGTGATCGCGGTCTCGGTGCTCCTTCTCGTGATCGACTGGCGTCTCGCCCTCGTCGCCGTCGCGATCACGCCGGTCCTCTTCCTCGTCGCCTTCGTCTACTCGCGCTCGTCGCACCCGATCCTGAAGGAGGTGCAGCAGCGCCTCGGCCAGATGACGATCACCGCCGAGGAGAACATCGTCGGCGTCAACGTCGTCAAGTCCTTCGCGCAGGAGAGCCGTGAGGAGCGGAAGTTCAGCCGCCGAAACGAGGCCGTCTTCGACGAGTCGGTGCGCGCCCTCCGCCAGCGCGCGTTCTACGTCCCCGTGATCGCGTTCCTGCCGCTTCTCGCGCAGGCGGCCGTCCTTCTCGCCGGCGGGCGACGCGTGGTCGGCGGCGAGCTCGAGCTGGGGCAGTTCGTCGCCTTCAACGTCTACGTCCTGATGCTCATCTGGCCGCTCCGCATGCTCGGGTACTGGATCAACGAGTTCCAGCGGGCCGTCGCCTCCGGGGAACGGATCTTCGAGGTCCTGGACGAGCCGGAGGAGATCGCCGAGGCGCCGGGCGCCCGCCCGCTGCCGGCCGGAGGCGGGGAGCTCCGTTTCGAGCACGTCAGCTTCTCCTACGGCTCCGGCGGCCCGGTCCTTCGCGATGTCGACCTCACGGTCGAGGCGGGGACGACGGTCGCCCTCATCGGTCACACCGGAGCGGGCAAGACGACGCTGACCTCGCTCGTGCCCCGCTTCTACGACGTCACGCAGGGGCGCGTCCTCCTCGACGGCGTCGACGTGCGCGACCTGCGCCTGCCTGAGCTTCGGGGAACCGTCGGGCACGTCTCCCAGGACCCGTTCCTCTTCTCGGCGACGGTGCGGGAGAACATCGCCTTCGGCGCGCTGCACGCGAGCGCGAGCGACGTGGAGCGCGCCGCGCGGATGGCGCAGGCCCACGACTTCATCGTCGCGCTGCCCGACGGGTACGACACGGTGATCGGCGAGCGCGGCATCACGCTCTCCGGAGGCCAGCGGCAGCGGATCGCGATCGCTCGCGCGATCGCGGTCGACCCGCGCGTCCTCGTCCTCGACGACGCGACCGCGTCGGTCGACGCGACGACCGAGGCGCGGATCCGCCTCGGTCTGCTCGAGGCGATGCGCGGCCGGACGACGATCATCATCGCGCACCGCCTGTCCACGATCTCGCTCGCGGACGAGGTCGTCGTCCTCGAGCACGGGAGGATCGTCGCCCGCGGAACGCACGAGGAGCTGGCCGAGACGAGCGCGGTCTACGCCGAGATCGCGGCGCACGGGCTCGCGCAGACCCGTGTCCTGACGGAGCCGGAGGCGGCGAGGGCATGAGGGTGTACCAGCCCGGGAGCCACCTGACGCAGCGAACCGGCGAGCGCGTCGAGGACTGGAGCTGGGCGCGGACGGCGCGCCGGATCGGCACGCTCTGGCTCCTCACGCGCGTGTACCGGCGGCGCACGGCGCTCGCCGTCGTCTCCCTGCTCGCGGCGACGGGAACCGGGCTTGCTCCTCCCTTCCTGGCGAAGGTCGCGATCGACGACGGGATCCGCGGGCAGGATCTGACGCTGCTCGGCTGGGTCGTCGTCGCCTTTCTCGCGGCCGGCGTGCTCAGCCTCGTCTCGACAGCAGCCCAGACGTACTACACCGGGTGGGTCGGCGAGCGCGTCCTCACCGACCTTCGCGGCGGCCTCTTCGGGCACCTCCAGCGGCTCTCGCTCGGCTACTACGAGCGAAACCGGGCGGGCGCCGTCATCTCGAGGATCACGAACGACGTCGAGGCGCTCGACCGGCTCGTCACGGAAGGCGTCACGAGCCTGTTCCAGAACACGCTCACGCTCTTCGGCTCCGCCGTCATCCTCTTCCTTCTCGACTGGCGGCTCGCCCTGGCGACGCTCGCGGTCTTCCCCTTCATGAGCGTCGCGACCGCGGTCTTCCGCCGTCGCTCGTCGCGGGCGTACCGGTTCGTCCGGGAGCGCCTGGCCGCGGTCACGGCCACGCTCGCGGAGGACATCGCCGGGATGCGCGTGGTCCAGTCGTTCACGCGGGAGCGCGAGAACATGCGCAACTTCCGCTCGGTCAACGAGGACTACCGGGCCGTCAACCACACGACGGTCGTCCTGAACGCGCTCTACTTCCCCTTCGTCGAGTTCCTCTCGGCGGCGGCGACCGCGGTCGTCCTCGGCCTCGGCGGCTACTTCGTCTTCGACGGGTCGATGACGGTGGGCACGCTCTTCGCCTTCATCGGGTACCTGACGAACTTCTTCGACCCGATCCAGCAGCTCTCGCAGCTCTACAACACGTTCCTCTCCGCCGTCGCCGCCCTGGACAAGATCATTGACGTCATGGACGAGGAGCCGGAGGTCGTCGACCGCCCCGGCGCGCGCGAGCTCCCGCCGATCGAGGGTCACGTCCGCTTCGAGGGCGTCACCTTCGGCTACGGCTCGGGGCCCGACGTCCTGCGCGACGTCGACCTCGACGTACCGCTCGGGACGACGGTGGCGCTCGTCGGCAAGACGGGGGCGGGCAAGTCGACGATCGCGAAGCTCCTCGCGCGCTTCTACGACCCTCGCGACGGACGGATCACGATCGACGGCCACGACCTGCGCGAGGTCACGCAGGAGAGCCTGCGGCGCCAGCTCGGGATTGTCCCGCAGGAGGGCTTCCTCTTCGGCGGCACCGTCCGGGAGAACATCGCCTTCGGGCGTCCGGGCGCGACGGCCCAGGAGGTGGCCGCCGCGGCCCGCGCCGTCGGCGCGCACGACTTCGTCCTCCAGCTTCCGGACGGCTACGAGACGGACGTGGGAGAGCGGGGGTCGCGGCTCTCGCTCGGGCAGCGCCAGCTCGTCGCGTTCGCTCGCGCGCTCCTCGCCGACCCTCGCATCCTCATCCTCGACGAGGCGACCTCGAGCGTCGACATCGGAACGGAGCAGCGGATCGACGCCGCCCTGCAGACCCTCCTCGCCGGACGGACGTCGTTCGTGATCGCCCACCGCCTCTCCACGATCCGGAATGCGGAGGTCATCGTCGTCGTCGACGGCGGGCGCATCGTCGAGCAGGGGACGCACGAGGAACTTGTCGCCAGGGGCGGCCGCTACCTCTCGCTGTACGGGGACTGGGCAGCCGCCGCCGCGTGACGTAGGCTCAGCCCATGAGGGCGGGCGAGGTGATCCGGGAGGCGTGGGAGCTCTACCGCGGCCATTGGCGGCACCTGCTTCCCGTCGCGTTCGTCGTCTTCGCCCTCGTCTCGCTCTTCTCGCTCCTCCTCGTGGCGCTGCTCGGCCCCTTCGGCCAGTTCTCGGCGGCCTTCGTCCTTTTCGCCGGCGTCTTCTGGCTGCAGGGAGCCCTCGTCCTCGCCGTGGAGGACGTCCGCGACGGCCGTGCGGACCTCTCGCTCCGCGAGACGCTCTCGCGGGTTCGCCCGCGGCTGAACACGCTCGCGGTCGCCGGGATCGGAGCGGCGGTCGTGATCGCGATCGGGATCGTCCTCCTCGTCGTCCCCGGGCTCGTGCTCGCGACCTGGTGGCTCGTGGTCGTGCCCGTGATCATGCTCGAGGGGCGGGGCGTCTTCGGCGCCTTCGGGCGCAGCCGCCAGCTCGTCCGGGGTCACGGGTGGAGCGCCTTCGGCCTCTTCGTCCTCACCGCGCTCATCCTGATCGCCGCGAACCTCGTGCTCGAGCTCGCCCTCTCCCCGCTCGAGGAGTCCGTGCGCCGGTACGCGAGCGACGTGCTCTCGAACACCCTCTTCGCGCCCTTCGTGGCGCTCACGTTCACGCTCGCCTACTACCGCCTGCGGACGCTCAAGGCTCAGGCACCGG
>JACVSB010000184.1 GCA_014534155.1 Thermoleophilia bacterium | reverse complement strand
GCGGAACCGCGTGCGCGCCGAGCCACGTCGGGATCCCCCCTTCGCCTCGGATCGCGCGTAACTGGGCGAGCTCCGTCTCGCGATCGAGCCCGTAGCCCGACTTGGCCTCCCACGTCGTCGTGCCGTGAGCGAGCATCCACCCCGCGTGGCGGGCGAGCGCTCGCCGCAGGCCGTCCTCGCCTGCCGCTCGCGTCGCGCGCACGGTGGCCGCGATCCCGCCGCCCGCCGCATGCAGCTCCTCGTACGTCGCCCCGCCGGCGCGCAGGTCGAACTCGTCCACCCGGTCGCCCGCGAAGCACGCGTGCGTGTGGCAGTCGACGAGGCCCGGGAGCGCGCAGCGGCCGCGGCCGTCGACCTCCTCGACAGGCTCGGCGAGCGGGCCGAGCGAGCGCATCCGACCGACGTCCGCGATCCGCCCGTCGCGGCAGAGGACGTAAGCGTCCTCGACCACGTCGACCTCGGCCAGCGAGCTCCCGCGCAGCGGTGATGTCCGTCCCGACGGCGAGACGGCCTGCGCGAGGTCGCGGACGAGGAGCGAGGGCACCGCCGCGCCCCCAGGGCCTAGTGCGCGAGCCAGGGAAGCCGGAGCGAATGCTCTCGAGCGGCCGCCTCGGCCTCCTCGTAGCCCGCGTCCGCGTGGCGGACAACGCCCATGCCGGGATCCGACGTGAGCACCCGCTCCAGGCGCTCGGCGGCGTCCCTCGTCCCGTCGGCGACGACCACCATGCCCGCGTGGATCGCGTTGCCGATCCCGACCCCGCCTCCGTGGTGGACGCTGACCCAGGTGGCGCCCGCGGCGACGTTCACAAGCGCGTTCAGGATCGGCCAATCCGCGATCGCGTCCGAGCCGTCGCGCATCGCCTCCGTCTCGCGGTACGGGGACGCGACCGAGCCCGCGTCGAGGTGGTCTCGCCCGATCACGACGGGCGCCTGGACCTCGCCCGAGGCGACGAGCTCGTTGATGGCGAGGCCGGCGCGCGCGCGAGCGCCGTAGCCGAGCCAGCAGATGCGCGCCGGGAGGCCCTGGAAGTGGACGCGCTCGGGCGCGAGCTGGAGCCAGCGCTGCAGGAGGGCGTCCTCCGGGAAGAGGTCGCGCAGCACCGTGTCGATCGCCGCGATGTCGGCGGGGTCGCCCGAGAGCGCCGCCCAGCGGAACGGGCCGACCCCGCGGCAGAAGAGGGGCCGGATGTAGGCGGGCACGAAGCCCGGGTAGGCGAACGCGTCCTCGACGCCGGCCTCGCGCGCCTCGCCGCGCAGGTTGTTGCCGTAGTCGAAGACCGCCGCGCCCGCGCGGACGTACTCGAGGAGCGCGCGCACGTGCGCTGCGATCGAGGCGCGCGCCCGCGCGAGGTACTCGTCCGGATCCGCTCGGCGGAGCTCGGCGGCCTCCGCGACGGAAACGCCTGCGGGGACGTACCCGTTCAACGGGTCGTGGGCGGCGGTCTGATCCGTGACGAGGTCGAACGCCTCTCCTCGGCGGGCGAGCTCGGGTACCACCTCGGCGGCGTTGCCGAGCACGCCGACCGAGAGCGCGCGCCCCTCGCCCGCCGCGGTCCGAAGGCGCGCCAGGCCGTCGTCCAGCGACTCCACCGCCTCGTCCAGGTACCCGGTGGAGAGGCGGCGCCGGATTCGCTCCGGGTCGACCTCCACGCAGAGAATCGCCGCTCCCGCCATCGTCGCCGCGAGCGGCTGCGCGCCGCCCATCCCCCCGAGGCCGGCGGTCAAGATCGTGCGTCCCCGCAGGTCGGGGGAGCCGAAGTGGCGCTCGCCCGCGGCCGCGAACGTCTGGAACGTCCCCTGCAGGATCCCCTGCGTCCCGATGTAGATCCAGCTGCCCGCCGTCATCTGGCCGAACATCGTGAGCCCCAGCGCTTCCAGGCGGCGGAACTCGTCCCACGTCGCCCAGCGCGGGACGAGGAGCGAGTTGGCGATGAGGACGCGTGGTGCCGCCTCGTGCGTTCGGAAGACGGCCACCGGCTTGCCGCTCTGGACGAGCAGGGTTTCGTCGTCGGCCAGGGTGAGCAGGGAGCGGACGAGCGCTCGGAGCGCCTCGGGGCTCCGCGCCGCCTTCCCCGATCCGCCATAGACGACGAGGTCCTCGGGACGCTCGGCCACGTCGGGGTCGAGGTTGTTGAGAAGCATGCGAAGCGGAGCCTCCGTCTGCCACGAGCGCGCGTTCAGCTCGACGCCCCGCGGCGCTCGCAAGCGGCCGATCGGCCCGGCGAGCTCCTCGACGGCGGCTTCGAGCGAGCGGACGCTCACGCGAGCTCCCCCACCTCGGCCTCGACGACCGCGAGGAGCTCGCCGGAGCGGATCGCGCTCGCCACTCGCTCGATTTCCAGCGAGAGCGGACGGTCCTCGAGGAGCGGGGCGGAGAGCCGCCGAACGGCAGCGTGTGCGGCCGCCGTGCCGAGGCCCGGCGCGAGCGGCGCGAGGAACTCGACGGCCTGCGTGCCGGCCAGGAGCTCGATCGCGAGAACCGCCTCGCAGTTCGCGACCACCTGCCAGCACGTCAGGGCCGAGGCGTTCCCCATGGAGACGTGGTCCTCCTGGGCGGCGCTTGTCGGGATCGAGTCGACGCTCGCGGGGTGCGCGAGGACCTTGTTCTCGCTGACGAGCGAGGCGGCCACGTACTGGGGGATCATGAACCCAGAGTTCAGGCCCCCATCGGGGGTGAGGAAGGGCGGCAGGCCGTCCGAGAGCGATGCGTTCGTCAGCCGCTCGACGCGGCGCTCGGAGATGTTCGCGAGCTCGGCGACCGCCATCGCGAGCGCGTCGAGCGCGAACGCCACCGGCTGCCCGTGGAAGTTCCCGTTGGAGACGAGCTCGTCTTCCTCCACCAGGACGAGCGGGTTGTCGGTCGCGGCGTTCAGCTCGACGCCGATCGTCGCCCCGCAGTAGGCGAGGAGGTCGCGCGCGGCGCCGTGCACCTGCGGCGCGCAGCGAAGCGAGTAGGCGTCCTGCACCTTGTCGCACCAGCGGTGCGCTTCGATGATCGCCGAGCCCTCGACGAGGCGGAGCACGTTCGCCGCCGCGGCCGCCTGGCCGGGCAGCGGCCGCAGCGCCTGGATCTCCGGCCGGAAGGCGGCCCGCGATCCCTGCAGCGCTTCCAGCGAGAGCGCGCACGCCACGTCGGCGGCCTGCGCGAGCCGCCGGCCGCGCACGAGGGCGAGCGCGCCGATCGCGGCCATGAACTGCGTCCCGTTGATCAGGCTGAGGCCCTCCTTGGCCCCGAGGCGGATCGGCTCGAGGCCCGCCCGACGGAGCGCGTCCGCGCCCTCGAAGATCTCGCCCTCGACGCGCGCCCTGCCCTCGCCGACCAGCGGAAGGGCGAGGTGCGCGAGCGGCGCAAGGTCCCCCGAGGCGCCCACGGAGCCGCGGCTCGGGACGAGCGGAAGGACGCCGGCGTTCAGGAGGGAGAGGATCAGCTCGACCGTCTCCACGCGCGCGCCGGAGTACCCCTTGGCGAGCGCATTCGCGCGCAGGAGCATCGCCGCGCGCACGACCTCGTCCGGGTACGGCTCGCCCACGCCGCACGCGTGGCTTCGGAGCAGGCGAAGCTGGAGCTCCTCCGAGAGCTCCGGCGGGATCGTCCGGTCGACGAAGCGGCCGAAGCCGGTGTTGATCCCGTACGTGTGCTCCCCGGCACTCGCCGCAGCCGCGCGCTCGACCACTCTCCGGGCCGCGCCGATCCGTTCGCGGGCGTCCGCCGCGAGCTCGGCCGGGCGGCCCTCGAGCGCCACGGCCCAGACGTCGAGCGCCGTCATGTCCTCGCCCGTGACCGGCACGGCGTGCGCCTGCGCAAGCGCCATGAGCGCCAGTCTAGTGAGGGGCCTCTCGACGGAGCGAGGCCGTGTCGCCGCCCTCGAGGAGGCGAAGCTCGAGAACTCGCCCGGCGTCGAAAGCCGGGATCCCGAGCACCGACCCGGCGGCTGCGACCGCGGCGCCGGCGGGCATCAGGCCGACGAGCTCGCTCCCCGCGAGCTCGACTCCGCGCTCGCGCGCCTCGCGGGCGAGGCGCGCGCCGATCTCGTGCGGGGGCGCCGCCTCCCACTCGGTCACGTTCATGCTCACCTGGACGAGCCCGGGCGTGGGAAGCGCGCG
>JACVSB010000280.1 GCA_014534155.1 Thermoleophilia bacterium | reverse complement strand
CGAAGGCCACCACGCTCACTCGGTCGGTCGGCCTCAGCTCGCGGACGGCGAACACGGCGGCCTCACGGGCGAAGGTCATCTTGTTGCGTTCACCCATCGAGCCGGAGCGGTCGAGGACGAGGGCGAGCGCGAGCGGGGCGCGCGCCGAGTCGGAGGGCGCCTCGGGCGCGACGAGCTCGAGCATCGCGTGCACGTCGTGCTCGCCGTCGAGGGCGAGGAGGGAGTGGTCGAGGCGGACGGTTCCGCGGAGATCGGTCATGGGCAGGAGTCGCGTCGCGGAGGCGCACGTCTTACGCCAGCTCCTCGGGACAGGCGAGCGAGCCGCCCTGTCCCTCCCGGACGGGGGCACCGTAAGATCGAGGCCTGGCCGAGGCGACTACTCCGGGAATGCACGATGCGCGCGACGCCGAGGACACCCGGCTCCTCGAGGCGAGACAGCATGCCGAGCTCCTGGCGACCTACTACCCGGTCATCCTCGACCGTTGTCGCCTGCGGGTTCGCCGCGCGGAGGCCGACGACGTGGCCGGGGCGGTCGTCGAGCGCCTGCTCGCGGAGCTCACCGCGGGCAAGGAGTACGCCGTCCCCTTCCGCGTGGTCGTGCACAAGGTGATCGAGTGGAAGGTGAAGGAGTTCTTCGGGCACGGGCGCGCGGGCGAGTTGCCCGAGGAGTGGGACGCTGCCGCGCCGGACGCGTTCGAGGAGTGGGAGGCGCAGCACGACTTCGAGGCCTGGATCGCGCCGCTTCCCGAGCGGACGCAGCAGGCCTTTCGCTCTCGGTACGTGGATGGTCGCGAGGTCGCCGAGATCGGCGAGGAGCTCGGCCTGGACGCGAACGCGGCCCACCAGCTCCTCTGGCGCGGGCACAACCGCCTGCGGAACCTCGCCGATGGCTGAGAGCGTGAACGAGCTCTTCGACGACTTCGCCGCGCGCCGGGCGCGTGGGGAGCGGCCGGACGTGCGCGAGTACCTCGCGCGCGCGGGGCCCGAGGCGGACGCGCTCGCCTCTCTCCTCGACCGCCTGCTCGCCTCGACGCCGCCGCCGCCGGCGGACCCCGGAACGGTGGCCGCGTTCGAGGGTCGCCTGGCCGGAGAGCCACCGCTCCTCGCCTTGCGGACGCGACGAGGCCTTCCGCGCACGCGGGTCGTGGACGCGCTCGTTCAGACGCTCGGCCTCGACGCCGGGAAGAGCGCAAAGGTGAAGCGCTACTACCACGAGCTCGAGACCGGGCTCCTCGATCCGCGCGGCGTCAGCGGGCGTGTGTTCAGCGTGCTGGAGAGGGTCTTGGACGCGCGCGTCGAGGAGCTCGCCGCCTGGCGCCCGCCGCCGGCTCAGAGAGCGACGGCGACGGCGTTCTTCCGCGTGAGGGACGACGTCGCCAAGCCCGCGCCGGAGCGCGTGCCCGCAGAGGAGGGGTGGGACGAGGTGGACGCGCTCTTCCGAGGGGCGTCCAGATAGGCCGAGCAGTCGGCAATGGGCCACCCGGCCTATTGCTGTCGCCTGGTGCTCGTGCGACCCTTTTCTCCACGAGGGGTCGTGACCGGAAGCGAGGACACGGGAGAGGCTGATTGCCCGGCGGGCCGGTGACGGACACCAGGGCCCACGCCCTGCGCGCCCGCTACCACGAGCTCTTCCAGGCGCCCGAGCTCCCCGTCCCCGTGGAATCGATCGCCGAGGACCTCCTCGGCTTGCATGTCGAGGAAGCCGAGCTCGACGGCGTCAGCGGTCTCCTCTACCCGGCCGACCGGCAGATCTACGTGAACGCCGCCGAGCCGAAGACGCGCCGGCGGTTCACGCTCGCCCACGAGCTCGGCCACTGGGTCTGCCAGCACCTGGAAGGTCGAGTCTCGCCCGTCTACTGCCGAAGCGAGGAGATCGGCGTGGGCGAGGGGCGCTTGCGCGAGCGGGAGGCGAACGTCTTCGCCGCGGAGCTCCTTATGCCGCGGCACGCAGTCGAGGCGGCGGCTCCTGACGGGATCAGCTCAGCAGCGGTGGCGATGGGAGTTTCAGCCCAGGCGATGCAGTGGCGCCTGTACACCTTCGGGCTCGCGGCGCCGCCATCGTGAGCGACCCGTTCCGGAACCACGCGGCGTTCATCTGGCCGGTCGCGGACAAGCTGCGCGGCTTCCACGAGCACTCGGAGGATGAGAAGCTCGGGCGGAGAGAGTTCCATCGGCGCCT
>JACVSB010000043.1 GCA_014534155.1 Thermoleophilia bacterium | reverse complement strand
CAGGCGACGGGGACTGTCCTCATCTTCGAGAAGATGTTCGAGAACCGGCTCTTCTTCGTGGACAAGCTCGTCACGATGGGAGCGCGGATCATCCTCTGCGACCCGCACCGCGCCGTCGTGAACGGGCCGGCGAAGCTCTACGGCGAGCGGATGGAGAGCCCGGACATTCGGGCCGGCATGGCCATGCTGATCGCGGGCCTCTGCGCCGAGGGAACGTCCACGATCGGGAACATCGGGCAGATCGACCGCGGCTACGAGCGGATCGACGAGCGGCTGCGCGCGGTCGGCGCCGGCATCGAGCGGGTCGACTCCTAGGTCTGGGACGGTGGCGGGCAAGCGCGTGGTGCGAACGGAGCGGGCCCCGGCCCCGTTCCAGGGGGCGCCGTACAACCAGGCGGTCGTGCACGGCGACCTCGTCTTCGTGGCCGGGCAGATCGGGATCGACCCTGCGAAGGGGCAGCTCGTCGAGGGCGGGGTCGAGGAGCAGGCCGAGCGCGCGATGCAGAACATCGCGGCGATCGTGGAGGAGGCAGGCTCGAGCATGGACAACCTCCTGCGCTGCGGCATCTTCCTCGCGAACTGGGACGACTTCGCCGCCGTGAACGAGGTGTACGCGCGCCACGTGGGCGCTGAGCCGCCCGCGCGGGCAACCGTGCAGGTCGCGTACCTCCCCTCCGGGGCGCTCGTCGAGATCGACGCGATCGCGCACCTGTAGCGCGCGACTGCGCGCCGGCTCGCCGCGCCGGAGCCGCGCGGACGCGGGCGTAACCTTGGCCGCGTGGACGTGATCGTCACCCACACGAACACCGATTTCGACGCGTTCGCATCGCTCCTCGCGGCCCGGCGGCTCTACCCCAGCGCCGTCGCCGCCCTCTCGGGGTCACTGAACCGCAACGTCCGCGACTTCTACCGCCTCCACGCGGACGAGCTCGGCGTGGCCGAGACGGGCACGGTCGACCACGGGCAGATCCGCCGGCTGATCGTGGTCGAGACGGTGCATGCCGAGCGGCTCGGCGAGTTCGCCGACGTCGCCCGCAGGGACGACGTGGAGGTCGTCGCCTTCGACCACCACCAGCCCGAGCGGCCCGACTGGATCCCGGAGGAGAACCTCGTCCTCTCCGAGGACGGCTCCCTGACTACGACGCTCGTCGGGATCCTCGCCGAGCGAGCCGTGAAGCCCACGCCGCTCGAGGCGACGACGTTCGCGCTCGGGATCCACGAGGACACGGGCTCCCTCACGTACCCGACGGTCACGCAGCGCGACGCCGACGCGCTCGCGTGGTGCCTGCGCCACGGGGCCCGCCAGGAGATGGTGGCCCACTATCTGCACGCGCCGCTCGCCGAGGACGAGCGCGAGCTCCTGGAGGCTCTCCTGGCGGGCGCCGAGAAGCACGAGGCGGCGGGGTTCGAGGTGCTGGTCACGGCGGTTGCGTGGCCCCGCTACGTCGACGGCGTCTCGAACCTCGTGCACAAGGTGACCGACCTGACGGACGCCCCGGGAGTGGTGGCGCTCGTCGAGATGGACGAGCGCGTCGTCGCGGTCGTCCGCACGCGCGTTCCCGAGCTCGACGCCTCGGCTGTCGCCGCGCAGCTCGGCGGAGCCGGACACGCTCAGGCGGCCTCGGCGCTCTATCGCGGCCCCCTCGCCGAGGCGCGCGCGCTCGCGATCTCGGCCCTCGCGGGCGCCGTGCGAACGCCCCTGCGGGCGCGCGACGTCATGTCCCGCCCGCCGCGCTTCGTCGCCCCGGACGACACGGTCGCCCACGCCATGGTCGAGTGCCAGCGCCACCGCCAGAGCGGAATCCAGGTGGGCAGCGAGCGCAACCTCGTCGGGGTCGTCACGCGAGAGGACCTGGACAAGGCCGTCGCTCACGGCCTCGCGCACGCGCCTGCGAAGAGCGTGATGGCCTCGCAGGTCGTGACCTGCAGCGAGGAGACGCCCCTGGCCGAGCTCCGTCGCCTCGTCGCGGGCACGGACGTCGGCCGTGTCCCGGTCGTGCGCGACGGAACCGTCGTCGGCGTCGTGACCCGAAGCGACGTCCTGCGCGCGCTCGAGGAGCCGGTGGAGGGGGAGGCGGCGGCCGAGGCCGATCTGCGCCACCGCCTGCTCGCGCGCGAGCACCTGGGCCGCGTCTTCGAGGCGGTGCAGGCCGTGAGCGGCCCGTTCGACGGCGTCTACCTCGTCGGCGGAGCGGTCCGCGACGTGCTCATGAACGAGCCGAGCTTCGACCTCGACATCGCCGTCGAGGGGGACGGGATCGCGTTCGGGCACGCGCTCGCCCGCGCCCTCGGCGGACGCGCGGTCGCCCACGAGAAGTTCGGCACCGCGGTCGTCATCGCCGACGACGGAAGCCGAGTCGACGTGGCCACGACGCGCACCGAGTTCTACGACCGCCCCGCCTCCCTTCCCCGGGTGGAGCGGGCCACGCTGCGCCAGGACCTCTTCCGCCGCGACTTCACGATCAACGCCATGGCGGTCTCGCTCAAGGGCGAGGACTTCGGCCGCCTGCTCGATTTCTTCGGCGGCCTGGCCGACCTGCGCGCAGGGGTCGTTCGTGTCCTGCACAACCTGTCCTTCATCGAAGATCCCACCCGCATCTTCCGCGCGATCCGCTACGAGAACCGGTACGGCTTCCGGATGGAGGGCCACACCGCCGCGCTCGCGCGGGCGTGCGTCGAGATGGAGCTCGTCGGCGAGCTCTCCTCTGCGCGGCTTCGCGACGAGCTGCAGTCGCTCCTCGACGAAGAGGACGCGACGGCAGCGATTCGCAGGATGGACGAGCTGGGCGTGGCCCAGGCCGTCCACCCTCACCTGGCGGCGGACGAGGAGGCGGTCGCGCTCGTGCGCCCGCTCGATGAGGTGCGCGAGCAGTACGGCCGTTCCGTGCCCCGCTGGCGCCTTCGCCTCGCCGTCCTGGCGCGCAAGCTGACGCCGGACGAGCTCTTCGAATGGTTCGGCAGGCTCAGGCTCCGCCGCCGCGACGCCGAGCGCATCGCCGACGCCGTCACCGTCGCGCCCCGCCTCGTCTCCCTCCTGGAGGAGGTGCAGGAACCGGCCGACATCCGGCGCCTCGTCGCGCCGCACGACCCCGATGGCGCCCTCCTCGCGCTTGCGCTCGCGACGCCGTCCGCACGCGACCGGTTCGAGCGCTACTTCCGCTCCCTGCGCGACGTGCGCCTCGAGATCGACGGGGAGGACCTCGCCCGGCTCGGCGTGACGGAGTCGCCCCGCGTGGGGGAGATCCTCGCCGAGGTTCTTCGTCGCAAGGTGAACGGCGAGCTGGACGGGCGCGCAGCCGAGCTCGAGGCGGCGCGTGGTCTCGCGGCGAGCGCGTGAACGACCTCCAGCTCTTCGTCTACCTCCTGCCGGTCCTGCTCGCCGCGATGACGCTGCACGAGCTCGCGCACGCGTACATGGCGACGTACCTCGGCGACCCCACTCCCCGCGAGCACGGCCGGCTGACCTTGAATCCGATCTCGCACCTCGACCCGCTGGGGACGGCGATGTTCGCCGTCACGTACTTCCTGTCCAGCTTCGTCTTCGGCTGGGCGAAGCCCGTCCTCGTGCGGCCGGAGTACTTCCGCAGGCCGAAGCAGGGGATGGCGCTCGTCGCCCTCGCCGGGCCGGCCACGAACTTCGTCGTCGCACTCGTCTGCGTGGCGCTTCTCGTCCACCAGGAGTTCGGGGAGGTGGCGACGAACGTGCTCGTCCGAAGCTACGAGATCAACCTCGTGCTCGGCATCTTCAACCTGCTCCCGATTCCGCCCCTCGACGGATCGCGGATCGTGGGGGCGTTCATGACGGACGCCACCTACGCCCGCTGGAGCGCGCTCGACCAGTACGGGATGCTGGCCGTCTTCGCGCTCGTCTTCTTCTTCCAGGAGGAGTTTTCCCAGGTGATCGGGAGCGCCTTCGAGCACTCCACGACCGTGATGGTGAGGCTCGTCGGCGGATGAGCGTCTTCCACTGGGACTCGGCGCCGGACGGCTGTCGCGTCGCCTTCTCGACCCGCCTCGGAGGCGTCAGCGACGGGCCCTTCCGCTCGCGCAACCTCGGGCTCCTCACCGGCGACGAGCCGGCCCGCGTGCTCGAGAACCGCCGCCTCCTCTGCGAGGAGCTCGACGTCGATCCGCTGCGGGCGACGATGGGGCGCCAGGTGCACGGAGCGCGCGTGGCGGAGGCGAGACCGCTCGGTGTGCTCGCCGCGGGGACGCGCTACGAGGAGTGCGACGGCCTCTGGACGGACCAGGAGGGCCAGCCGATGCTCCTCCTCACGGCCGACTGCTTCCCCGTCGCGCTGGCCGCGGGAAGCGGGCCCGCGCGCCTCGCCGTCCTGCACGTCGGGTGGCGCGGCCTCCTGGCCGGCATCGTGGAAGCAGGGGCGCGGGCGGTCGGTACGGCTGCGCGGGCGATCGCGGGACCGGGGATCGGGGCGTGCTGCTTTCCGGTCGGGAGCGAGGTGCGCGACCCGTACCGGGCGCGCTTCGGCGCGGACGTCCTGCAGGGCGGGAACCTCGACCTGCGCCTCGCGCTCGAGCGCGCGCTTCGTGCGGCGGGGTGCGAGCGCGTCGAGCACGTCGACCGCTGCACCGCGTGCGAGGAGGAGCTCTTCTTCTCGCACCGGCGCGACCGCGGCGTCACCGGGCGCCAGGGAGTCGTCGGTGTTCTCGCCTGACCTCGTCCGTGCGAGCTACGAGCGGATCCGGGAGGAGGTCGGCCCCGGCGTCAGCGTCGTCGCGGCGACCAAGTACGTCCCGCTGGAGGGGATGCAGGTACTGGCGCAGGCGGGCGTGCCGCTCGTGGGCGAGAACCGGCTGCAGGACCTGCTCGCGAAGCACGACCGGTACGGGGACGCGTTTCGCTGGCACTTCATCGGCCACCTGCAGTCACGCAAGGCGCGGGAGGTCTCGCGTCTCGTCGAGCTCGTGCACTCTCTGGACTCGCCCTCGGCGGCGAGACGCCTGGCCGTCCCCGCTCTCGTGGAGGTGAACCTGTCGGGAGAGGAGACGAAGTCCGGCGTCGCCCCGGAGGAGCTGGAGCGGTTCCTCGCCGAGGTGCAGGCGCTTGGCGTGGAGGTGCGCGGGCTCATGACGATGCCGCCGCTCGCGGACGACCCGGAGGCGTCTCGCCCGTACTTCCGCCGGCTGCGCGAGCTCGCGGAGGCGCACGAGCTCGCGCAGCTCTCGATGGGCACCTCGCAGGACTACCGGGTCGCAGCCGAGGAGGGGGCGACGCTCGTCCGCGTGGGGTCCCGCCTCTTCGGCGGTTAAGCTTCCCCCCAATGGGCGTCGCCAGCGTCTGGAATCGCGCGCTCGTCTACTTCGGGATCGTCGAGGAGGACGAGTACTGGGAGGACGAGGCCTTCGACGCCGAGGAGGAGCTCGGCCGCGGGTACCGCGAGCGCCCGAACGTCCGCCGCCTGCACGCCGGCGGTCGGCGCCGGGCGGAGTTCGACGACTGGTCCGACCCCGAGGAGAGCCAGCGGACTTCCGTCCTGCGCGCACCCGGGGGAGCGCGGCGGCCGCCGCTCGAGGCCGTCGCATCCGCGAACGTGCGCGTCCACCTCGTCGTCCCCCGGAGCTTCAACGACGCACAGTCGATCGCGGACAAGTTCAAGGAGGCCGTCCCGGTGATCCTGAACCTGCAGTCGACGGACACGGAGCTGTCGAAGCGCCTGATCGACTTCTCGAGCGGCCTCACGTACGCCCTGAACGGCGGCATGCAGAGGATCGCCGACAAGGTCTTCCTCCTCACCCCACGCAACGTCGAGGTCTCGGCCGAGGAGCGCGCGCGGCTGATCGAGCGCGGCTTCTTCAACCAGTCGTGAGCGGCGGCGCGACCGCCGCTCGCCGGCGGCGCGCCTGAGCGGGAGGCGGCCGCGGCGCTCGCCGCGCCTTCGGGAGAAGTAGGTTTCCCGCGATGCCGCTCGCCGACGCGATCGAGACCGCGAAGGACTTCGTCAACACGCTCTTCTACGTCTACCTGGCGCTCGTCTTCGCCTACATCATCACGTCCTGGATCCCGCTCCCGTACAACGTCTGGTTCAACCGGGCGCAGCGGTTCCTCTACGACGTGGTCGAGCCATACCTGCGGCTCTTCCGGCGGGTCCTCCCCCAGCTTTCGCTTGGTGGCCTCGGCCTCGACCTCTCACCGATCCTCGCGATCGTCGTCCTCTACGTCCTGAACGCCGTCATCCAGCAGGGAATCGATCTCCTGCGCTGAACGTGTACGGGTGTCGCTGACGCCCGTCGAGATCCGTCACGTGAGCCTGGCGCGCCGCCCGCTCGGGTACGCCCGCGCCGCAGTCGACGACCTGCTCGCCGACGTCACCATGAGCTTCGAGGAGGTCTGGCGGGAACGTGCCGACCTGCGCGACGAGCTCGACCGCCTGGAAAGCGAGGTGGCGCGCTACCAGGAGCTCGACGCCCTCATGCGCAAGAGCCTCGTCTCGGCCGAGCGCGCCGCGGACGAGCTGCGCGCCCAGGCCGGCAAGGAGGCGGCCGTGATCGTCGAGGAAGCACGCGTGCGCGCGCGGGAGATCACCGCCGAGGCCGAGGCGGAGCGCGAGCGGTTGCGCGCCGACATTCGCCGCCTGGAGGCCCTGGACGCCGAGGTGCGGGCCGGCTACCGGGCCTTCCTCCTGACCGCGCTTGGCCGCGTGGACGGCGAGAGCGCCGGTGACGAGGCGCGCCACCGCGCCGCCTGAGAGGCGCGCGCGGGCGACAGGGAGGCCGAGACCGCGCGGATATACTCGCCCGGTGGCGGACATCGACACGAGCGTCTTCCGCACGCGCCTCCTCGACGAGCGTGCGCGGGTCGAGCAGGCGCTCGGACACCTCCACGACGAGAACTCCTCCACGATCACCGAGGGCGAGGAGGAGGAGACGTTCGACAACCACCTCGGTGACGCCGCGACCATCACGTTCAACCGGGAGCTCGACCACACGCTCGAGTCGAACTCCGGGCACGTGCTCGCGGCCATCGACGAGGCCTTGAAGCGCATCGAGGAGGGAACGTTCGGAACGTGTGCGCGCTGCGGCAGGCCGATCGCGCCGGAACGCCTCGAGGCGATGCCGTACGCGACGAAGTGCATCGAGTGCAAGCGCCTCGAAGAGAGGGCCTGACCAACCCCGCACCGAGGCTCATCGACGTGCGCGTCGGGTCCGCCACGGACGGCCGCGCGGCGATCTCGGTGCTCGAGCGCTCGCTCGCTGCGCGCCCCTTCCACTGGGCGGCGCTCGCGGCCGTGGCGCTCGCCGCCCTGCTGGCCGACCAGGTGACGAAGGCGATCGTCGTCGCGCAGCTCCCCTTCGGGGACTCGATCCACGTGCTCGGCCCGCTCAGCATCCACCACGTGCGCAACTCGGGCATCGCCTTCGGGCTCTTCTCGGCGTGGGCCGGAGCCGTCACCCTCCTGACGGCCGGCGCTCTCGCTTGGATGCTCGGCTACTTCGCCCGCTCGGGCGCGCGCCACCCCGTCTTGCCGATCGCCCTCGGGCTCCTGGTCGGGGGCAGCGCAGGGAACCTCGCCGACCGGCTCAGGCTGGGGCACGTGACGGACTTCCTCGATCTCGGCTTCTGGCCGGCCTTCAACCTGGCCGACGTCTTCATCGTCACGGGCGTCGCGATTCTCCTCGCCGCCCTCGTTGCCGCCGACCGGGAGCCGAAGGCCGACCGCCCGCGCGGGCGGCGCCTGCCACGCACGAGTGGCTGAGAGGCTCCGGCTCGCCGTGCCGAGCGACGTGGCCGGAGAGCGCCTCGACCGGTTTCTGGGAACGCTCGCGGGGGTCGGCTCGCGCAGCGAGGGCGAGCGGCTCGTCGGCGAGGCGCGCGTGCTCGTGGACGGCCGCCGGCGCCCGAAGAGCCACCGCCTCGAGGGCGGCGAGACGGTCGAGGTCGAGCTCGCAGACGGGGGGGAGAGCCGGCTCGCGCCCGAGGAGGTTCCGCTCCTCGTCGCGTACGAGGACGAGCACCTGCTCGTGGTCGAGAAGCCCGCCGGCATTGTCGTGCACCCGTCCCCCGGGCATGCGCACGGAACGCTCGTGCACGGGCTCCTCTCCCGGTCGGTGGCGGGAGGCGAAGAGCCGACGCGGCCGGGGATCGTCCACCGGCTCGACCGCGACACCTCCGGGCTCCTCGTCGTGGCCCGGTCCCAGGAGGTCCACCGCCGGCTACAGCAGATGCTGCGGCGCCGCGCGATCAGGCGCGAGTACGCAACGCTCGTTCGTGGCCGCCCCAGATCCTGGCGAGGCCGGATCGAGGCTCCCATCGGGCGCGACCGCCACGACCGGGGCAGGATCTCGCTCGACACGGCGACGCCCCGGGAGGCGGTGACGGAGTTCGAGGTCGAGGAGCTCCTGCGGGAGCACGCGCTCCTGCGCGTCCGGCTGGAGACGGGACGTACGCACCAGATCCGCGTCCACCTGGCCGCGATCGGCCTCCCCGTGAGCGGCGACCGCGTGTACGGCGTGACCGACGATCTCGGGCTCGCCCGCCAGTTCCTGCACGCCTCCCGCCTGGCCTTCGAGCATCCGGTCACGGCCGCCCGCGTCGAGGCGGCGAGCGCGCTGCCTCGCGATCTGGCCGGCGCTCTCGCGGCCGCGCGAGGCTAGAGGGCCCCGACGAGCTTCTCGGCGTAGAGCCGCCGGTCGGCGAGCTCGAAGAGCTCAGCGGCGGGACCCGTCACCTCGGAGGCGAAGGCGGCCCCGGCGCTCGCCGAGACCCCGTCCGGAAGCCGGCGTCGCAGTCGCTGGACGAACGCCGCGACGGCCGGCGCGTCTGCCTGGATCAGGACGGCCGCGAACTCGTCCCCGCCGACACGCCCGACGGCGTCGTTCTCGCGCACGGTGTCGACGAGCGACGAGGCGAACGCACGCAGGAGGCGATCGCCCTCCGCGTGCCCCTCGGCGTCGTTCGTCTCCTTGAAGCGGTCGAGGTCGAAGAGGACGAGTGCGAGGCGGCCGCGGTAGCGGCGCGCGCGCTCGAGCTCGCCGGCCACGAGCGTGTGGAACGCTCCGTGGTTCAAGACGCCCGTGAGCGGGTCGCGCCGCGCGCGCTCGCCCAGCTCCCGCGTCACGCGCTCGAAGTAGAGAAGCAGGCACCAGTCCAGGGACTCCCGCGCCTCTGTCAGCCCGTGCCGGTCGAGCACGCGCCCGAGCGCCAGGAGCTCGGCGGCGACCTCGCCGGGGGCGAGCCCGAGCGTCTCGCGCTCGCGCGCGTGCCCGAGGATCGCGCCGGCAAGCGCGTCCTCGTCCGCGAGCGCGGCGACCAGGGGAGCCATGCCGCCCGCCTGGGCGAGGCGGCCTAGAGGCTCAAGCGACGGGCAGGCGTGCGAACGCAGCGCCTCCTCGACGGCCTCTGCCGCGAGCTCCCACGAGGCGTGCGTCGTCACGAGCAAAGGGTAGGAGCGGCGTCGGCTAGACTTCGTTCGTTCCGTCCCCGACCCCGTCGACGGCACGCGGGTGGCGCTGCCGGGAGCTCGTCCCGGTTCCATCGCGCGGTCGCCGGGCGTACCGACAAGCAACCAGGAGGTTCTCGAGAGTGGCCGTCGTTTCCATGCGCGAGCTGCTGGAGGCCGGTGTTCACTTCGGCCACCAGACGCGTCGCTGGAACCCGAAGATGCGGCGCTTCCTCTTCACGGAGCGCGGCGGGATCTACATCATCGACCTGCAGCAGACCGCAGAGCTCTTGGAGCAGGCGTACGCGTTCGTCAGGAACGTGGCCGAGCGCGGCGGAGCGGTCCTCTTCGTCGGCACCAAGAAGCAGTGCCAGGACGCGGTCGCCGACGAGGCGACGCGCGTGGGGATGCCGTTCGTGAACCACCGCTGGCTGGGCGGCCTTCTGACCAACTGGCGCACGATCTCGAACCGGCTCGAGCGGCTGGAGGAGCTTCGCCGCCTGCGGGAGGGGGGTCAGCTCGAGCTCCTGCCCCCGAAGGAGCGGATCGCCATGCTCGCCGAGCTCGAGAAGCTGGAGACGAACCTGGGGGGCGTCCATGAGATGCGGGACCTGCCGGACGTCGTCTTCGTCGTCGACCTGAAGAAGGAGCAGCTCGCGATCCGCGAGGCGCGCCGGCTGGGGATCCCGGTCGTCGGGCTCGTGGACACGAACTGCGACCCCGACGACGCCGACTTCGTCATTCCGGGAAACGACGACGCGAT
>JACVSB010000099.1 GCA_014534155.1 Thermoleophilia bacterium | reverse complement strand
GGCCGGGGGGCTCTCGTCGCGCAGGCGGGCGGCGTCGCTCTCGCCCCGCGGATCCAGCGGCTGCGAGACCTGCTGGGCCAGGCAGGCCTGGCCCCGAGCGTCGTGCGAGACGATGGGGACGTCTGGAGCGCGCAGCGGTCAGGCCAGCGCTCCGCGGACGGGCTCGTCGTGCGGGTCTCCGCGCTGCCGACGGCGCTCGCGCGCGTCCTTCGCCTCGCAGACCGCCTGGACGCCGCCGTCGTCGGCCGCGCCGGGCTCGGTCTCTCGTGGCTTCGGCTTCCCCCTCGCCCCGAGCTCGTCGGCGCGGTGCGGCGGGAGCTCGCGCCCTCCCCCTGCGTCGTGCTCGACGCTCCGCCGGAGCTGCGCGCTCGAGTGGACGCCTGGGGCCCCGTGCCCGAGGGGCTTCGGCGTCTCGCCGCGCGGGTGAAGGAGCGCTTCGATCCCGAAGGCGTCTGCGGACCTGCCCTCCCGTGACGGCCTTCGACACCCTGCGGCCGCCGAGCAGAGCCGAGATCGCGACCTGCGTCCACTGCGGCTTCTGCCTGCCGACCTGCCCGACGCACGTCCTGTGGGGCGAGGAGATGGACTCGCCCCGCGGGCGAATCGTCCTCATGGCCGAGGCGCTCGAGGCGGCCGATGAGATCTCCTCGGCGATGGCCACGCACTGGGACCGCTGCCTCGGCTGCATGGCGTGCGTGACCGCCTGTCCCTCCGGTGTCCCGTACGACCGGCTGATCGAGGCGACCCGGCCGCAGCTGGAGCGCAACTACCGCCGCTCGGCGCGGGAGCGCCTCGTCCGCCGCGCGCTCTTCGCGGCCTTCACGCACCCGGCGCGCATGCGCGCCCTCGTGCCCGTGCTCGCCGGCGCTCGGCGCCTCGGGGCCCGGCGCCTCGGCCGGCTCCTTCCCGACTCCTCGCACGCGGGAGCCCTCGCCCGGCTGACGCCCGACGTGCGGCTGCGCGCCGCCGGCGCCCGCCTGCGCCCGCTCGTGCGCGCGCGCGGCGAGCGCCGGGGCACCGTCGGGCTCCTGCAGGGGTGCGTCCAACGCGTCTTCTTCCACGACGTGAACGTCGCCACCGCCGCGGTCCTCTCGGCGGAGGGCTACGACGTGGTCGCGCCGCGCACACCGCGCTGCTGCGGGGCTCTCATGCTGCACACGGGCTACGAGGAGGAGGCGCTCGCGCTGGCGCGCGAGCTCGTGGCCGCGTTCGAGAGCTGCGAGCTCGTGGTCGTGAACGCGGCGGGCTGCGGCTCCTCCATGCGCGACTACGGGCGCCTGCTGGCCGAGGACGGCGAGTGGTCGGAGCGGGCCCGCGCCTTCTCGGCGAAGGTGCGAGACGTCTCGGAGCTCCTCGCCGGCGTGGAGCCGCGCGCTGCGCGCGCGCCGGTCGTGCAGCGCGTCGCCTACCACGACGCGTGCCACCTCGCGCACGCGCAGGGGATTCGCGCGGAGCCCCGCGCGCTCCTCGCGGGCGTTCCGGGGCTCGAGCTCGTGGAGCCGGACGAGTGGGAGGTCTGCTGCGGCTCGGCCGGGCTCTACAACCTGCTGCAGCCCGAAGCGGCCGCGGCGCTGGGGCGGCGCAAGGCGCGGAACCTGCTCGCGACCGGCGCCGAGGCGGTCGTGGCCGGAAACCCGGGCTGCGCGTTGCAGATCGGCACGTACCTGGAAGAGGAGGGGAGGCCGCTTCCCGTCCTGCACACGGTGGAGATCCTGCGCAGGTCGATCGAAGCGGGGACGCGATGACGGACGCACCGGCGGGCATCGACGTCCTCGGCCCTGTCGAGGGGCGAGGCGCCGACGTGCTCACGCCCGGCGCGCTTGCGTTCCTCGCCGCGCTCGAGCGCGAGTTCCGGGGGGAGCGCGAGGCGCTGCTCCGCCGCCGCGCCGAGCGTCAGGTCGAGGTCGACGCGGGCGGGCTGCTCGACTTCCTGCCGGGCACGCGCGGCATCCGTGAGAGCGAGTGGGCCGTCGCGCCCGTGCCCTCCGATCTCCAGGATCGCCGCGTGGAGATCACGGGCCCGACTGACAGGAAAATGGTCATCAACGCGCTGAACTCGGGAGCGCGCGGGTTCATGGCCGACTTCGAGGACGCGAACTCGCCGACGTGGGCCAACATGGTCGAGGGCCAGGCGAACCTCGCCGACGCGATCGCCGGCACGATCGAGTTCAGCGACCCCCGCACGGGCCGCGACTACCGCCTGGGCGAGGACGTGGCGACGCTCCTCGTCCGGCCGCGCGGGTGGCATCTCCCCGAACGGCATGTGCTGGTGGGCGGCGCGCCCGTCTCGGGCAGCCTGTTCGACTTCGCCCTCTTCGCCTACCACAACGCGCGCGGCTTGCTGGAGAAGGGGAGCGGACCCTACCTGTACCTGCCCAAGCTGCAGGGCCACAACGAGGCGCGTCTCTGGAACGACGTCTTCGGCTCCAGCGAGGAGGCGCTCGGCCTCCCGCGGGGCTCGATCAAGGCGACCGTTCTCATCGAGACGATCTGGGCCGCGTTCGAGATGGACGAGATCCTCTGGGAGCTGCGAGAGCGCTCCGCCGGCCTCAACGCCGGGCGCTGGGATTACATGTTCAGCATGATCAAGACGTTCCGGGATCGGCCGGAGTTCGTGCTGCCGAACCGAAACAGCGTGACCATGACGGTCCCCTTCATGCGCGCGTACACCGAGCTTCTCGTCAAGACGTGCCACCGGCGCGGGGCGCATGCGATGGGCGGGATGGCGGCGGTGATCCCGAGCCGCAGGGACGTTGAGGCGAACGAGCGCGCGTACGCGAAGGTCGCGGAGGACAAGCGGCGTGAGGCGACCGACGGCTTCGACGGCACGTGGGTCGCGCACCCCGACTCCGTACCCGTGGCAATGGCGGAGTTCGACGCCGTCCTCGGAGACCGGCCGAACCAGGTCGACCGCCGGCGCCACGACGTCCGGGTCGCGGCGGCAGACCTCCTCGACGTCGCCTCGACGCCGGGCGAGGCGACCGACGAGGGGCTGCGGAGCGACGTCAACGTCGGGATCCAGTACATCTCCTCGTGGCTGCGGGGAAACGGCGCCGCCGCCATCTACGGCCTGATGGAGGACGCGGCGACGGCCGAGATCGCGCGATCGCAGGTCTGGCAGTGGATCGCGACCGGCTCGAAGCTCGCGGACGGTCGCACTGTGACGCCCGACCTCGTTCGCTCCGTCGCCGACGAGGAGCTGGAGCGGATCCGGCGGGAAGTCGGCGACGACGAGTGGTTCTATACGCAGGGACGCCCCGACGAGTCGCGCTCGCTCTTCGAGCGCGTCGCCCTCGGGGAGGAGTTCGCGGAGTTCCTCACGCTTCCGGCGTACGAGCGCCTGCTCACCCTCGAGGCTGCCGCGGCGCCGAGCTAGCGGCGGCGCCGTCCCGCGCGGGCCGATCCTCGGCCTCCCGGTTGCCGCCTCGGGCGGGCTCCATCTCCTGCTCGTGCACCGACGTCTGGGGGTCGGGCGGCTCCGCCGGCCGGGGCGCGGCGGGTGCTTCTTCGTGCTCCTGTGCGTCGCGCATGCGCCCTCGCTTCCCCGGAAAGCCGACTCGCTATCCTCCGTCGCAGGTGACGTTAACGCAGCTCGAAGACCTCAACCTCGGTTACGTCCAAGAGCTCTTCCTCGAGTACCTGAACGCCCCGGAGTCGGTCGACCCGGCCTGGCGCGTGATCTTCGAGTCGGCTCCGGACGGCTTTCTGGAACGGCTCCCGCTCGTTGAGAGGCTGCGCGCCGCCTCGCACGCGATCGGTGGGAACGGCGCGACGTACGCGCCGGTCTCGCCCGCCCGTGCGGCGCCGGCAGAGCCGACGGAGGGGCCGCCCGACGAGACGCTCCTCGGCGCCGTCGCGGCCGCGATGGCGCTCGTGAAGGCCCACCGAATGCACGGGCATCTCGCGGCCCGCCTCGACCCGCTCGGGAGCGACCCGCCGGGCGATCCCGCGCTCGAGCCCGAGCGGCTCGTCCCGCCGCTCACCCCCGAGCTGCAGGCGCAGATCCCCGCGCGGCTCCTCCGCCTCTACTGCCCGGGCGAGACGCTCGCCGATGTCTTGCCGAACCTGCGCGCGACCTACTGCGGGACGATGGCGTACGAAATCGAGCACATCTCGGACCACGAGCAGCGGGTCTGGCTTCGCCGGGCGATCGAGTCCGGGCGCTACCGCCGGCCGCTCGAGGCGGAGACGAAACAAGCCCTCCTCGGCCGCCTCTCGGAGGTGGAGGGGTTCGAGCGCTACCTGCGGCGAGCGTTCCTGGGCCAGAAGCAGTTCTCGATCGAAGGTCTGGACGTGATGGTGCCCATGCTCGACGAGGCGATCGAGCTGACTGCCGCACAGGGCGTCCGCGACGTCGTGATCGGGATGGCGCACCGCGGGCGGCTGAACGTCGTCGCCCACACGATCGGCCGGCCCTACGACGTGATCCTGCGCGAGTTCGAGGGCGAGCGGATGCTCGACGCCGTCACGCACGATCCCGAGGGCGGCACGGGCGACGTCAAGTACCACCTGGGCTCCGAGGGGGTGCGCAAAACGGGAAGCGGCGACGTGCGCATCCGGCTGGCCTCGAACCCGAGCCACCTGGAGGCCGTCGACCCCGTCGTCGAGGGGACGACGCGGGCGCTGCAGACGGACCACGCGACGGGCGACGGGGCCAGCGACCCCACCTCGGCGCTCGCCGTCCTGATCCACGGGGACGCCGCCTTTCCCGGGCAGGGGATCGTCGCCGAGACGCTGAACCTGCAGAACCTGGAGGGGTATGCGACGGGCGGGACGCTCCACATCGTCGCGAACAACCAGATTGGGTTCACGACGGATCCGCACGAGGGCCGCTCGACACGGTACTCGAGCGACATCGCCAAGGGCTACGACACGCCGATCATCCACGTGAACGCGGACGACCCCGAGGCCGCGATCGCGGCGGTCAGGCTCGCCGCCGCCTTCCGGACGGAGTTCGCGCAGGACGTCGTCGTCGACCTCGTCGGCTACCGGCGCTTCGGCCACAACGAGGGCGACGAGCCGGCGTACACGCAGCCGCTCATGTACGAGAAGATCGCAGCGCACCCGACCGTGCGCGAGCAGTACGCCGCCGCCCTCGCCGCCGAGGGCGTGGTCCGCGCCGAGGAGGGAGAAGCCCTCGTCCTCACGGTGCAAGAGCGGATGCGCGAGGCCCACGAGGCGCTGAAGGTGTCGTTCGCGGCCGGCGGCACCTCCGCTCGCGAGGAGCGGACGCCCGGCCGCGTCGGGACCCAGGAGGCGCAGACGGCTGTTCCCGAGAACCGGCTCCGGAACCTGAGCGAGCAGCTCCTGCGCGTCCCACCCGATTTCACCGTCCACCCGAAGCTCTGGAAGCAGCTCGAGCGCCGGCTCGACGCGTTCGAGGGCGCGGGCGGCGTCGACTGGGCCCAGGCCGAGGCGCTCGCGCTCGGCTCGCTCGTGAGCGAGGGCGTCCCCGTCCGCCTCACGGGCCAGGACACCGAGCGCGGGACGTTCGCGCATCGCCACCTCGTCCTGCACGACGTGGAGACGGGCGCGCGGTGGGCGCCGATCCAGCACCTCGACGAGGCGAAGGCCTCGTTCGAGGTCTACAACTCGCCGCTCTCCGAGGCCGGGTGCCTCGGCTTCGAGTACGGCTACGCGGTCGCCTGCCGGAAGGCGATCGTCCTCTGGGAGGCCCAGTTCGGCGACTTCGTGAACGGGGCCCAGGTGATCGTCGACCAGTTCATCGTCTCCAGCCACTCGAAGTGGGGCCAGACCTCGCGGCTCACGCTCCTGCTCCCCCACGGGTACGAGGGCAACGGGCCGGAGCACTCCTCGGCGCGCGTCGAACGGTTCATGCAGATGGCCGCGCAGGAGAACGTGCGCATCGTGAACTGCACGACCGCCGCGCAGTACTTCCACGTGCTCCGCCGCCAGGGCCTGCACCCCAAGGCGCGGCCGCTCGTCGTCCTGACGCCGAAGAGCCTCCTGCGCCTGAAGCAGGCGACGTCGCCCGTGGGCGAGCTTGCCACGGGCGGCTTCCAGCCTCTCCTCGATGATCCGTCTCTCGACGCCGCGGGCAAGGCGCAGACGGAGCGGCTCGTCCTCTGCACGGGCAAGGTCTACTACGACATCGTCGGGCACGAGTCGCGGGATCAGCACGAGAACGTGGCCGTCGCCCGGCTCGAGCAGCTCTACCCCTTCCCCGTGGCCGCCTACGACGAGCTTCTCGCCCGCTACCCGCGGGTGTGCGAGGTGGTGTGGACGCAGGAGGAGCCGCAGAACATGGGGGCGTGGCGGGCGATCCGCCACCGGCTCGAGGAGGCGCTTCCGGCGGAGGTCGACCTACGCTACTGCGGCCGGCCTTGGCGCGCGAGCCCGAGCGAGGGCTATCCCACGGCGCACCTCGTGGAGCAGGACCGGATCGTCCGCGAAGCCCTCGGCCTCGGCGAGCGCGCGGGCGCTACGGCCTAGGCGGGGTCCGTCTCGTGCGCGCGGCGTCGGCGCCGCGCCGCACCGCCGCCGCCGCGATCCGCGGCCCGTGC
>JACVSB010000328.1 GCA_014534155.1 Thermoleophilia bacterium | reverse complement strand
CTCGTAGACGATCCGGGGACGGGAGTCGTCCGGCGGTGGGCGGACGGGGAGCTCGGCGGGGAGATCGCGCGCCAGGGCGTAGTTCGGGAAGACGAGCGACCTCTGGGGCAGGCGGTAGCGGCGGGCGAGCTCGGCCAGGAGCTCGTCGGAGACCGTGACAAGCGCGGCCGACTCCTCCACCGCGGCGCGCTCCAGCTCCCCCGCGTCTCGCGGCTGGGCGAAGCCGTTCTCGTACGGCGTCCGGCGCAGGCTCTGCAGGTCGTGGACGTCGTGGACGACCGGCGTCCCGTCCACGAGCCCGTTGGCGAGCACGGTCAGCGTGTCCGGGAGGTTGTGACTGTGCACGAGGTCGGGCCGGTACTCCGCGAGGAGCGGCGCGAGCGTGCTTCGCGGGTCGTCGCCGAGGTCGAACCAGCGGTCGAAGAGCTCGTCGCCCGACCCGTACCACGCGCTCAGGGTCTTCCCCTGGTAGGCGAAGGAGAGCTCGAGGCCGGAGAGGCGGGAGCGCAGGCCGACGGCGAGCTTGAGCGCGCGCACGCACGGCTGCTGCTGCAGGAAGAGGACGCGCACTACAGCGGACGCTCTTTCACCGGCCGGGCCGGATTGCCGGCGGCGAGCACGTAGGGCTCGACGTCGCTCGTCACGACCGCGCCCGCGCCCACGATCGCCCCCTCCCCGATCGTGACGCCGGGAAGGACGCACGCGCCCATGCCGATCCAGGCGCGGGGGCCGATCTCGACGGGCTGCTCGCGCCAGCCCTGCTCGGTCACCGGGCGCGAGCGGTCGTCGTAGTGGTGGTTCGCGGTGTGCAGCATCGAGTAGGGGCCGAACATGGCCTCGTCCCCGATCACGAGGCCGCCGTAGCCGTTCACGTAGCAGCCGTAGTTGAACCCGACCCCGTTGCCCATCTCGATCCGGTCGCCGTTCAGCCAGACGATCAGGTCGAGGTAGTAGCACCCCTCCCCCACGCGCTTCGCGTCGTGCGCGCGGAAGGGGATGATCCGCTTCGAGCGCTCGTTGATCATCATCGCCCCGCAAGCGTAAAGGTGGGTCTCGTGGAGAACCGAGAGAGCCTCGTCATCCCCGCGCGCTACAACGGGCCGCCCGGCTCCGCGAACGGCGGGTACGCGTGCGGCCTCGTCGCCGCGCTCCTGGGCGGCCAGGCGGAGGTGACGCTTCGCTCCCCGCCCCCGCTCGAGCTGGAGCTCGCGGTCGAGCGCGGGGAGGCGGGCGCGCGCGTGCGCGACGGGGAGACGCTCGTCGCGGAGGCGGTCAGGCTCGCGGACGAGCTCGAGCTCGAGGACGTGCCCCCGCCGGTCGCCGTGGAGGAGGCGGAGCGGGCAAGCCGCGACTACGCCGGCTTCCGCGAGCACGCCTACGCGACGTGTTTCGTCTGCGGCCCCGAGCGCGAGGACGGGCTCGGGATCTACCCCGGGCCGGTGGCGGGGCAGGAGGTCGTGGCGGCGCCGTGGCGTCCTGCCCCGGGACGTGTCGCGGACGAGCTCGTCTGGGCAGCGCTCGACTGCCCCTCGGGGTGGGCGATCGACGAGTTCGCCCGCCGCGGCGTCCTCCTCGGGCGGCTGGCCGCTCGACTGCTCGCG
>JACVSB010000293.1 GCA_014534155.1 Thermoleophilia bacterium | reverse complement strand
TCGCTCGTCCGAGCGCGTACGCGAGGCGGGCCTGCACCTCCGTCGACTCTTCGAAGTCGGAGAGCAGCTCGAGGAACACGCGCAGTTCATCGAGGCGGGCGCGATTCGTCTGAATCCGCGCGACGGGGACCGTGAACCCGAGGAGGTCGTAGACGGGGCCGTCCGCCGTTCGGAGGTCGGCGAGGTGCGCGACCACCTCGTCCCAGTCGCCGTGCGCGTACAGTGGATGCGCGAGCTGCGCGACGAGCGGGCGCTCCCAGAACCGATCACCGCGCCGCCGGGCGAGCGCCAGCGCCTCGCGGAGCAGTCGCGCTGCCTCCTCGTGGCGCTCTCGCTCGGTGAGGATGTGGGCGAGGTTGAAGTAGGCGCGGAGGGATGCTCCCCCGAGGTCGTTCTCGAGCGCGACCTCGAGCGCGAGGCGCATGACGCCGCTCGCCTCGACCCACCGCCCGCTCATGCTGAGCACGATCGACTTCGTGTTCAGCGCTTCCGACAGGACCTCCGGGAGCGCGAGCGACTCCGCGACGGCGAGCGCGAGCTCGATGCGACCGCGGGCGCTCTCCAGCTTCCCGGCGAGCACCTCGGACGTGGCGAGCCTCGCCGCGAGGAGCGCGAGCTCCGGGCTCGGCTCCTCCTCCGAGAGAACGGCGAACGACTTCTCCAGCCGCTCGAACGCAGCCTCCGTGGCGCCGAGGACGACCCCGAGAAGCGCGGAGGAGCGGGCCGCGCCGCGAAGCTCGCCCTCGCCCTCGAAGAGCTCGATCGCGCGGGTCAGGTGCCGCTCGGCCTCGTCGCTCCGCCCGGCTGCGCGCGCCATCTCACCTGCCCGCTCGTGCAGGCGCGCGCGCTGGAGCGGCCCCTCCGCGAGCTCGAGCGCCTGCTCGAAGTAGCGTTGTGCCTCGTCGACGGCGGCGAGAGAGGCGGCTCGCTCGCCCGCGCGGGCAAGCAGCACGGCGGCCCTCCCTCTGATCTCGGGCGCGTCGTCCGCCTCGGGCGCCGCCTCGTAGGCCGCGAGGTAGTGCGCCGCGATCACCTCGACGATCTCCTCCTCGTCGGCCCAGCTCTCGTGGAAATAGCGGGCGGCCGCGAGATGGCGGGCCTTGCGCTCGCGGCGCGAGAGCGTGTCGTGCGCCACCTTCTGCACGAGCGCCTGCAGGAACCCGTACTGCCCGCGCTCGGGCGACCGGGGGTCGCGCTGGAGGGACAGGATCTCCTTGCGGACGAGCGACGACAGGACGTCGTCGAGCTCACGCTCGTCGATGCCGGAGAGCGCCGCGAGAGCGTCTTTCCGGAATGTCTTCCCCAGCACGGAGGCGTCCTCGAGCAGCCTCCTCTCCCCGGCCGGAAGCCCGTCGAGGCGCGCCGCGATCAGCGCGTGGAGGGTCTCGGGCACCTCGAGCGCCTCGACCGTGCCGGTCGGCCGGTACTCGTTTCCCTCGCGTGCGAGGAGGCCGCGATCGAGGAGCATTCGAACCGTCTCGACCGCGTAGAGCGGAATTCCCTCCGAGCGCTCGCGAATCCGCGTTCGCAGCTCGTCGGGGAGCCCGGGGACGAGCCCGCGCACGAGCTTCTCCATGGCGTCCGCTGCTAGCGGCTCCAGGTAGAGGGAGGCGGAGTTACGGGTCCCCGCGCCCCAGTCAGGACGCCGCTCGAGGAGCTCGGGGCGGGCGAGCGTGACGACGTAGATGGGAAAGCCGCGCGCCCACTCGAGCAGGTACTCGACGAAGTCGAGGAGCGAGGTGTCGCCCCACTGCAGGTCCTCGAAGAGGAGGATCAGGGGGCCCTGCTCGGCCATCCGCTCGAAGAAGTGGCGCCAGGCCGAGAAGAGATCCTCGCGGTCGGGCGCCGTTCGCTCCTCGAGCGCGAGGAGGTGCGCGAGGCGCGGCTCCACCCAGGCGCGCTCTTCGGGGTCGGGAACGATCTCGGCCGTGACGGCGCGGAGTTTCGCGAGCGCCGAGGCGGGCTCCTCGTTCTCCGCGATGCGCGCCCGCATGCGGATCATCTCGGCGA
>JACVSB010000379.1 GCA_014534155.1 Thermoleophilia bacterium | reverse complement strand
GTTGCCCCCGAGCTCGCGACGATACTACCGAAGCCGGTGGCCGTCGTCCCGGTGGAGACGAGCCATCCAGGCCGCCTGGCGCGGATCCTCGTCCCGCTGGAGGGGACTCGCACGAGCTCGCTCGCCCCGCGGCGCACCATCGAGCTCGCGCGCGACGCCGGGCTCGAGATCGTCCTCCTCCACGTCTTCGCGCCCGCCTCCCTTCCGCGCTTCACGGATCAGCCGCAGCACGAGACGGCGAGCTGGACGCACGAGTTCCTCGCCCGCTACTCGCCCTGCCCTCCCGACGACGTGCGGCTCGAGGTTCGCGTCGGCGAGCCGCGCGAGCATGTAGTCGCGGTCGCGCGCGAGAGCGACGTGGACGTAATCGCGCTCGGCTGGGCGCAGGAGCTGGCGGAAGGGCGCGCGGCCGTGGTCCGGGCGGCGCTCGAAGAGGCGCGCGTCCCCGTCGTTCTCATCCCCGTGGCCGTCAGCGAGGAAGGCGAGCGCGCCACGGCGGCCCGCGAGGCGACGGCGTGAAGCGCCTCGTGATCGTCGCCGCGCTCCGCGAAGGGGCGGAGGGCCAAGCGGCCGACCTCCTCGAGCGCGGCGCCCCCTTCACGCCGGGGGAGACGGCGCTCGACCGGCATGCCGTGTACGCCGCCCCCGGTTCCGTCGTCTTCGTCTTCGAAGGGCCGGACGTGGAGGCGACGGTCGACGACCTCGCGAGCGACTTCCTCCAGCCTCGCGTACGCGACGCGATCGAGGAGTGGACCCCGCTGCTCGCCGGGGAGCCGCGGGTCGCGCGCGAGCTCTTCTTCTGGCAGCGTTCCGACCCGTAGCGCGCCCACGCCACGCCGGTCACGCTGCGCCGGGCGCGAGTCTCCAGCCGGCCCGGCGAAGGAGCCCCTTGCCGGCCTCCGTGAAGGCCGCGAGCCGCCCGGAAAGCGCCGGCGTCCGTCGGCATCGTGAGCGCCGCCGCCTGCGACACGCGCAGCGCCGCTTTCACGAGCGCCTCGAGGGGACGGGCGCAGCGGTCGCGTACCTGCTGTTGCGCCCCGCGCCGCGCGCCTCTATCCTCCCCGCGATGACTCCCGCCCGCCCCGGCACCTGGTACTGGCCGTCGAGCGGGGCGGGAGCGTCGCCGAGACCGCGCTAGGCGCCGACCAGCCCGTCCCCGCTCTCTCGAGACC
>JACVSB010000046.1 GCA_014534155.1 Thermoleophilia bacterium | reverse complement strand
GATGGTCGAGCTCGCGCGCTGGCTCGCGGAGGAGAAACCGCCGCTCGCGCTCGACCTCGGCCTCCTCTTTTTCCCCCGTGAGGAGCTTCCGGCCGAGGAGAGCGCCCTCCCCGCTCTCTTCGCGGCCCCCTCAGCGATCCACGAGGCCGACCTCGTCGTCGTGCTCGAGCCGACGGACAACAGTATCCAGGCAGGCTGCCTCGGGAACCTGAACGCGGGGCTCACGTGGCGCGGCCGGAGCGCGCACTCCGCGCGCCCCTGGCTGGGCGAGAACGCGATCGAGCGTGCCGTCCTCGGCCTCGCGGCCGTCCTCCCGATCGCCGAGCGCGTCGTCGAGATCGACGGCCTGCGCTTCGTCGAGGTCGCGAGCGCGACGGCGATCGCGGGCGGGATCGCGCCGAACGTGATCCCCGCGGAGGCGTCCTGCCTCGTCAACTTCCGCTACGCGCCCGATCGCTCGCCGCAGGAGGCGGAGGCGTGGGCGCGCGAGCTGGCCGGCGCGGTCGGCGCGGAGCTCGCGCTTGCCGGGAACTCGCCCGCCGCTCCCGTTCTCGTCGACGCGCCCCTCGTCCAGCGTCTCCGCCGGGCGGGCTCGTTCGAGGTCGAGGCGAAGCAGGCGTGGACGCCCGTGGCCGAGTTCGCAGCCGCGGGGCTCGACGCGGTCAACCTGGGGCCGGGCGCGACGCGCTACGCGCATACGCGGGACGAGCAGGTCCCGATACGCGAGCTCGAGCGCACGTTCGAGGCGTTCGCCCGCTTCTTCGCCGGGGACGAGTAGGGCATCTGCCGGCCAGGGCGACGCTCTACCATCCCTTCGGTGCTCCGCGTCTCGCCCGTGCTCGCAGCGCAAGAGACGTACCCGTTCGTGCGCCTCGACGAGGCGAAGCGGCGGGCGGCGGCGCGCGGGATCGAGCTGGTCGACTTCGGGATGGGGGATCCGCGCGAGCGAGCCGACCCGCGGATCGAGAGCGCCCTGATCGGGGCGCTCCCGCTCACCGAGGGATACCCCCGCGCGGAGGGCCTCCCCGCCCTTCGGTCGGCGATCGCACGCTGGGCGGTGCGCCGGTTCGCCGTCGAGCTCGACCCCGAGGCGGAGATCATCCCGACGCTCGGGTCGAAGGAGGCGATCTTCTCGTTTGCGCAGGTCCTCCTCGACCCCTCCGGCGACAAGGACGTGGTAATCACGACGGAGCCGGGCTACCCGGTCCCCGAGCGGGGCGCCCAGTTCGCCCGGGCCGAGCTCGTTCGGCTGCCGCTCACCGAGGAGGACGGGTTCCTCCCCGACCTCGCTCTGGTCGACGAGGAGACGTGGCGCCGCGCTGCGATCGTCTGGGTCAACTACCCGAACAACCCCACCGGCGCGACGGCGCCGCTCGCCTTCTACGAGCGCCTCGCGGAGCTCTGCGCCGCGCACGACGTGGTGCTCGCCTCGGACGAGGCCTACTCGGAGCTCTGGTTCGAGGAGCCGTCGGTCTCGGCCCTGCACGTGCGCGACCGCTGCCGCGTCGCGGTCTTCAACTCCCTCTCGAAGCGCTCGTCCATGACCGGCTTTCGCTCCGCGTTCGTGGCAGGCGACGCCGAGCTCGTGCGCGCGCTCCGCGCCTTTCGCCCCAACGTGGGCACCGCGCCGCAGGAGTTCGTTCAGCGGGCGTCCGTCGTCGCCTGGGACGACGAGGAGCATGTCGAGCGAAACCGCGCGCTCTACGCCCGCAAGCGGGCGGTCGTCCTCGCGGCGCTGGAAGCGCAAGGGCTCCGCGTCGCCGGCAGCCGCGCGACGATGTACCTCTGGGTCGCGGTCCCCGACGGAGACTCCTCGGAATCGTTCGCCGAGCGACTCCTCGAGGCCGGCCTCGTCGTCACGCCCGGGGCGTACCTCGGGCCGTCGGGCGAGGGGTACGTCCGGTTCGCCCTCGTGCCGAGAGAGGACGAGTGCCGGCGGGCTGCCGAGCGCCTCCGCGAGCTCGCGTGAGCGCCGACCTCGCGCGCGAGATCGAGCGGCTCTGGGACGCGCCGGATCCCGCGGATGGCTCCGCGGCGGTGGAGGAGGCGGTACGCCTCCTCGACCAGGGTGACGTCCGTGTCGCAGAGCGCGCCCGCGACGGATGGGCCGTGAACGAGTGGGCGAAGAAGGCGATCCTGCTTCTCTTCCGCCTGCGGGAGATGGAGGCGGTCGAGCTCGGCCCCTTCGAGTACCTGGACAAGATTCCCCTCAAGCGCGGCTACGCAGGCCGCTCGGTCCGGGTCGTCCCGCCGGCCGTCGCCCGCTACGGGTCGTACCTTGCGCCGGGCGTCGTGCTCATGCCGAGCTACGTGAACATCGGCGCCTGGGTGGGCGCGCGCACGATGGTCGACACGTGGGCGACGGTGGGATCGTGCGCGCAGATCGGCTCGGACGTGCACCTGTCGGGAGGAGTCGGGATCGGCGGCGTGCTGGAGCCCCCGCAAGCCCGCCCCGTGATCGTGGAGGACGGCGCCTTCATCGGCTCGCGCTCGATCGTGGTGGAGGGCGTCGTCGTCGGCGAGGGTGCCGTCCTCGGTGCGAACGTCGTCGTCACGGCGTCCACGCCCGTGATCGACGTGACCGGAGAGGAGCCCGTGGAGCACCGGGGCTTCGTGCCGCCGCGCTCGGTCGTCATCCCCGGGACCCGGGCGAAGGAGTACCCGGCGGGCACGTACGGCGTTCCGGCCGCGCTCATCATCGGGCGCCGAAGCGCCGCCACCGACCTGAAGACGAGCCTCAACGAGGCCCTCCGGACGCACGCGGTCGCGGTCTAGGCTCCCTCCGAAGCGCGGGAGCCCGGCGCCGGCGCGCCGAAGAGGCCGAAGAGGGCGCCGAGCGGGTCGACGAGGACGGCGACGCGACCGACGTTGGGGATATCCGTGGGCGCGAGGATCGTGCCCGCGCCGCGGCCGCCGGCGCGCGCCGCGGCGTCGTCGACGTCGTCCGTCGTGAGATACGTGAGCCAGCCCGAACGCATCCCCTCGGGCAGCGCCATGAGGCCGCCGACGGACGCCTCCTCGCTCTTCAGCAGGGTGTACACCTCGTTGAAGGGCTCGGTCCGCCAGCCGAAGACGTCCGCGTAGAAGCGCGCCGCCGCCTGGGGTTCGGGGGCGTAGACCTCGTCCCATGCGAACGCCTCCTGAGAGGGAGCGGGACCTCCCCCGTTCTCCCAGAGCGCGAAGATGCCGCCGGCGGGGTCGGCGGCGATCGCGTAGCGGCCGACCCCGGCGATGGCCGTCGCGCTCGTGTGCACGCTCCCCCCCGCCGCCCCGATGCGCCGTAGCGCGTCCTCGAGCCCGTCCACCCACACGTAGACGAGCCAGTAGGCCGGGCCCTCCGCGGCTCTCACGAAGCCGCCGTGCCGGCGTCCGCCGGCGCTGATCATCGTGTACTCGGAGTCGGTCTCCGAGCGCTCGAGGTTCCAGGCGAGAACCGCGCCGTAGAAGTCCTGCGCCCCGGCGGGGTCGAGCGAGATATGGTCGTGCCACACGGGGACCGTCACCTGCCGCTCGCTTCCTTCCTCCATCTTCAGCCTCCCTTCTCGTCCGCGACGCTACCGCTCACCTCGCCGCGGCAGATCTCTTCCACGGGCCCGCTCAGGCGCACCCATCCCTCGCTGTCGAGATCGACGAGGAGCTCACCGGCCCCGGGAAGCCGCACGGTGACGGGCGCCTCGCACCAGCCGTGGACGACGGCGGCACACGCGGCGGCGACGGCGCTCGACCCGGAGGAGCGGGTCCTCCCCACTCCGCGCTCCCAGACCTCGAGCCGAAGCGTCACGCGATCCTCGACGGAGACGAACTGGACGTTCGTCCCGGCCGGGAAGCGCTCATGCCGCGCGATCAGCGGCCCGTAACGGTCGAGCTCTCCGGCGAGCGCCGGGCGGCGGAAGACCGCGTGCGGGTTCCCGACCGAGACCGGCACGAACTCGAGCTCGTCTCCGTCCACGGCGAGGGGCTCGAGGCCTCCGACGGAGACGGCGCCCAGCTCGAGCTCGATCGCGCCGCCACGGCGGCGCGCGACGACCTCGCGCTCGCCCACGTGCAGGCGCACCTCACTTCTTCCGCTCCGCGCGCTGAGCCAGCCCGCCGCGATGCGCGCGCCGTTGCCCGAGAACTCGGCGCGGGAGCCGTCCCGGTTCCAGACGACGATGTCGGCCTCGCTCGCCGACGCGCGGACGACTTCGAGCACGCCGTCCGCGCCGACGCCGGTTCCCACGTCGCAGAGCCGCTCGACGAGCTCCCGGGCGAGCGGGCCACCCGCCTCAGCCCGCTGGATGAGCAGGTACGCGTTGCCGAGCGCGTGCCACTTGGAGAACTTCATCGGCCACCTCGTCCGCGGGCCGGTCGCCTCGAACCGTAACGAGCCCGGGGACCCGGCGCATCCACTTGCGCTGGTAGGCGGCGTAGCGTCTCGTGCGAAGGGCGAGCGCGGCCGCTGCCCTCTCGGGCGGGAGCTCCGCGACCTCGCGCAGGCCGAGGATCCCGCGCGCGGTCGCCGAGACCCCGCCTGCGAGCGCCCGCCGCACCTCGTCTTCGACGCCGCGCTCCCACATCGCGGCGACGCGCGCGTCGATCCGCCGCCAGAGCTCCTCGCGGGGAACATGCAGGCCGACGACGAGCGTGGGATGGCGGGTGTCCGCCGCCCAGAGCCGGTCGCGGCCGCGGCGAAGCGACGACCCCGCCTCCGCGAGCTCGAGCGCGCGCACGACGCGGCGGCGGTCGTTCGGGTGCACGCTCGCGGCCGCGACGGGGTCGCGCTCCACGAGGAGAGCATGCGCCTGCTCCGGCCCGACCCGCATGTACAGCGCCTCCACTCGCTCCCGCAGGCCCGGGGGAGGCGCCGGTGGGAGATCGAGGTCGGAGAGCGCCGCGCGCAGGTACAGCCCGGTGCCGCCGACGACGACCGGCGTCCGCCCGCGGGCGAGGATGCCGTCGATCGCCGCGTGCGCGAGGCGCTGGAACTCGCCCACCGAGGCCGTGTGCGTCAGCGGGCGGATCGCGACGAGGTGCGTTGGGACGTCGGACTGGTTCGTCAGGATGGGGACGCCGCGGTAGAGCTGCATCGCGTCGGCCGAGACGAGCTCGGCCGGGATGCGCGAAGCGAGCGCGGCGGCGGCGGCGGACTTGCCGGCAGCAGTGGGACCGAAGATCGCGATCACGCCCGGCGCCGACGGATCCTGCATGCGCCCCACTGTAGGGAGGCGGTCGCGCCCGCGGCCGCCCCGGCGCGCGCGCCTACGCGGCGGCCGCCGCCGTCGCCTGGCGACCGGAGAGCGTCGTGGAGGTCGCGCTCTCGATCTCGACCCCGACGAGCTCACCCGGACGAGCGGAGCCGACGAAGTTGACCGTGGTGTTGCGCCGCGTCCGGCCGCGAAGCCGGGTCGCGTCCGTCCGGCTCGGCCCCTCGACGAGAACCTCCTCCACGAGCCCGATGCGTGCGCAGTTGCGCTCGGCGGCGCTGCGCTGTACACGGGCGACGAGGCGCTCCATCCGTGCGCGCTTGATCTCCTCCGGAACCTGCTCCGGGAGCGACGCGGCCTCGGTCCCCCGGCGGGGCGAGTAGACGAACGTGAAGGCGCTCTCGTACCCGACCTCGTCCACGAGCGAGAGCGTCTCCTCGAAGTCGTCCTCCGTCTCCCCCGGGAAGCCGACGATGACGTCCGTTCCGAGCGCGAGGCCGGGGATCGCGTCCCGCAGGCGCTGGACGAGCTTCAGGTAGCGCCCTCGGTCGTAGGTCCTCCGCATCGCCTTCAGGATTCGGCTCGACCCGGACTGGACGGGCAGGTGGACGTGCTCGCAGACGGCGGGGCACTCGGCGAGCGCGGCGATCACGGGCTCGCGGAAGTCCTTCGGGTGAGGGCTCGTGAAGCGGATCCGCTCGATTCCCTCCACGCGGTCGACGGCGCGGAGAAGCTCGCCGAAGTCCGTCCTCACCTCCGGCAAGAGGTCCCGGCCCCAGGAGTTCACGTTCTGGCCGAGGAGCGTGACCTCGCGGACGCCGTCCGAGGCGAGCTGCGTCACCTCGGCGAGAATCTCTCCCGGGCGCCGGCTGACTTCGCGTCCGCGGACCGCAGGGACGATGCAGTACGAGCACTTCGAGTTGCACCCCATCGACACCTGCACCCACGCCTGGAAGGGCCGCTCGCGCCGCATCGGAAGCTCCCCCGCGAACTCGCGCTCCTCGAGCCCGAAACGGCCGCGCGCCACCCCGACGCCGCCCGCCCCGATCCAGTCGCCCAGGTGCGCGATGGAGCCCGGCCCGAACGCGACGTCCACGTCGGGATAGAGCTCGAAGATCCGCTCGCGCTGCGCCTCTGCATAGCATCCACCGACGGCGATAACGCGCTCCGGATCCGCGGCCTTGACCGCCTTCGCGCGGGCAAGATGCGCTGCGAGGCGCTGGTCGGGCTTCTCCCGGATCGTGCAGGTGTTGAAGACGATCACGTCCGCCTCCGCCTGGGCGGGGGCTTCGCCGAGCCCCAGCGACTCCAGCATGCCCTTGATGCGCTCGGAGTCGTGCGCGTTCATCTGGCACCCGAAGGTGGTCACGTGGTAGCGGCGCATCCAGGGACTGTAGCCGGGGCCGCGCGCAGCCGGACCGTCGCAGACGCGCTCGGGAGCTTCGGCACCGGCCGGGAGGCCTAGCGTGCGTACTCGACCGCGCGGCTCTCGCGGATCACCGTCACCTTGATCTGGCCGGGATACTCCAGCTGGTCCTCGATCTCGCGGGCGATCTCGTGGGAGAGGAGCGCCGCCTCGTCGTCGGAGACGTCCGCGGGCTTGACGATGACGCGGATCTCTCGCCCCGCCTGGAGCGCGAACACCCGGTCGACGCCGCGGTGCGACGAGGCCAACTGCTCCAGGGTCTCCAGCCTCTTCACGTAGTTCTCGAGGCTCTCCCCGCGCGCGCCCGGCCTCGAGGCCGAGATGGCGTCGGCGGCGATCACGAGCACGGCCTCCACCGTCTGCGGCTGAACCTCGTGGTGGTGCGCCTCGATCGCGTGTGCGACGTGCTGCGACTCGCGGTAGCGGCGCGCCTGCTGCGCAGAGACGATCGCGTGCGACCCCTCGCTCTCGTGCGTCATCGCCTTGCCGATGTCGTGCAGAAGCGCCGCCCGCTTCGCGGTCCTTACGTTGGCACCGAGCTCGGCGGCCATGATCCCGGCGAGGTGCGCGCACTCGAGCGAGTGCTTGAGGATGTTCTGGCCGTAGCTCGTCCGGTAGCGAAGGCGCCCGAGCAGCTTGACGAGCTCCTCGTGCATCGCGCCCACGTTCGCCTCGAAGACCGCCTGCTCGCCGACGTGCTGGATGTGCTCGTCGATCTCCGCCTTCGACTGGTAGTACATCTCCTCGATCCGCGTCGGGTGGATGCGCCCGTCCTCGACGAGCTTCGTGAGCGTCAGCTTGGCCACCTCGCGACGGACGCCGTCGAAGGAGGAGAGGACGACGGCGTGCGGCGTGTCGTCGATGATGAAGTCGACGCCGGTGAGGTTCTCGAGCGCCCGGATGTTCCTGCCCTCGCGCCCGATGATCCGGCCCTTCATGTCGTCGGACGGAAGCTCGACGAGCGAGACGGTCGTCTCCGCGGCGTGGCTCGCGGCGACCCGCTGCAGCGCCCCGGCGACGAGGTTGCGCGCACGACGCTTCGCCTCCGCCTGGGCCTCCTCCTCGGCCTGGCGCACGATCCGGGCCATCTCGCGCCGCGCCTCGTCCTCCGTTCGCTCCAGGAGCTGACGTTTCGCGTCGGCCGCCGAGAGGCCCGCCGCCCGCTCGAGCTCGCGCAGCTCGGCTTCCTTCGCCGCCTTCAGCTCCTCCTGGAGCTGCTTCACGTGCGCCTCGCGGTCTGCGAACGACTGCTCCTTGCGCTCGAGCTCGGTCAGCTTGCGCGTGACGTCTGCTTCCTTCGCAGCCACGCGCTCCTCGGCCTTGATCGCCTCGGCACGGCGCTCGCCCAGCTCCCGCTCGAGATCGGCACGCTGCCTGAGCGCCTGCTCGCGCACCTCCACCTCCGCCTCGCGTCGAATCGCCTCGGCTGCGCGCCGCGCCTCCGCCGTCGTCCTCTCGAGCTCCTCGTGGCCGGCGCGCGCGCGCCGGCCGAGCAGGACCCGGGAACCGACGACAGCGCCCACGGCGAGCCCGACCAGGGCGCCGACGAGAACGACGCTGAAGAGAACCAGCATTGCTCGCTCCTACGTCCAGCCCGTAGGAACGGCGGATTCGGGAATCGGTGCGTGCGAGACGGAGGCACCCGGCCTCACCGTTTGGTCGTCGAGACCCTCCGTTTGCTCGCGGTCGCGGTCATTGCTCGGGAGTCGGTGATGTCGATCTTCGTGTCAGCGGTCCGATTCGGCGAAAAGCCGTTCCGTTGCAGGCGTTTTTTTGTTCAGTGCGCGCGTATCCTAGCCCGCGCGCGCCGCTCAGTCCAGCCCCTCGGCGAGGCCCTCCAGGCTCTCGAACGCGAAGCCCCGGCGCGAGAGGCGCGCGGCCGCCTTCCTCCGGTCGGAAACGCGCGCGGTGAGCGCCTGCACGCGCTCGCTCTCCGGCGTGAGCGTCGCCACCGCCTCGAGCGCGAGCTCCTCGGAGAACCCCTCCGCTGCGAGGCGCGCGGCGATCGCCGCATCTCCCCAGGCGCCCTCGGCGAGCGAGTGGGCGCGCGCCTGCGCGGCCCGCTCGTCGTCGAGAACGCCTGCCTGCTCCAGGGACGCGATCACGTCCTCGGCGGCACGAGCGTCGAGCCCCGCTCGGCGTAACCGCTCGTGCACCCGGCCCGCTGCGAGGTCGCGGCGCGCGAGCGCGCTTCCGGCCACCGCAAAGCCCCGGGCGCGCGCGATCTCCGCGCGCACGCGCCGGCGTGTGGCGCGGTCGAGCTCGAGGCCGCGCCGAAGGCCGGCGCGCGCGACGACGTCATCCGGCACCGTCCGCCAGGGACGGCCGTCCACCTCGAGCGCGACCCGGCCCGGCCCGGCGCGCCGGAGCGCCGTCAGCTCAGGCAGGCGCGTCCGCGGCGGCGACGGCTGCGCCGGCGGTCGTCTCGGCAGCGTCGGTCGGCTTTCCGTTTCCCGTCGCAACCTCGTCCCCGGCGGACGGAAGGAGGCGCGAGGAGACGACGGCGTCCGGGCCGAGCTGGAGCTGGATCGCGCGCAGGATCTGCTGCGTCACGTCCGGGTGCTCGCGAAGGAACGCCGTCGCGTTCTGGCGGCCCTGGCCGAGACGCTCGTCGCCGTAGCTGAAGTACGAGCCCGACTTCTGGACGATCTTGCGCTCGAGCGCGACATCGAGGACGCTGCCCTCCCACGAGATCCCGTCGCCGTAGATGATGTCGAACTCCGCCTGCTTGAAGGGCGGAGCCACCTTGTTCTTCACGACCTTGACGCGAACCCGGTTTCCGACCGCCTCCACGCCCTCCTTCAGCGTCTCGATGCGACGGATGTCCAGGCGCACCGAGGCGTAGAACTTCAGCGCGCGCCCGCCCGGCGTCGTCTCGGGATTCCCGAACATGACGCCGATCTTCTCGCGCAGCTGGTTCGTGAAGATGCAGATCGTGTCGGTGCGGTTGAGCGTGCCGGCGAGCTTTCGCAGCGCCTGGCTCATCAGCCGAGCCTGAAGACCGACGTGGCTGTCACCCATCT
>JACVSB010000301.1 GCA_014534155.1 Thermoleophilia bacterium | reverse complement strand
GGTTCAAGCCGACGTTCGGGCTCGTGCCGACCCAGGGCGTGTTCCCGCTCGCGCCGAGCTTCGATGTCGCTGGGCCCATGGCCGCGACCGTCGCCGGGTGCGCCGAGGCGATGGGCGCGCTCGTGCCCGGATTCCGGGCCGACGCGCTGCCCGCACTCTCCGACGTGCGGGTCGGCGTCGCATGGCTGGACGAGGCCGCTCCCCTGGTCCGCGCGCGCGTCACGGCCGCGGCGGCACGCTTCCCGCACCGCCGGCCCGTCCGTTTTCCGTTCCTCCCGCAGTCGGCGTACGCCCTCTTCATGCGCGAGGCCGCCGACGTGCACCGAGACCTCTTCGCAACGCACGGCGAGCTCTACGGCGAGAACGTCCGCCGCAAGCTCGAGCGCTGCCTGCGCGTCTCGGACGAGGAGGTGGAGACGGCCCGGCACGCCCGCGAGGCCCACCGCGTCGAGGCGGAGGAGGCGCTCGGCGACCTCGACCTCCTCGTCGCGCCGACGCTCGCGTTCGTCGCCCCGCCCGCGGACGTCGTCGAGGCCGAGATCCGCGAAGCGGTCATCCGTCTCACGTACCCCTTCAGCGCCCTCGGCTGGCCTGCGCTCGCGGTGCCCTGCGGCCTCGCCGAGCACGGCCTTCCGGCCTCGGTCTCGCTCGTCGGACGCAAGGGCGAGGACGAGCTCGTCCTCGCGGCCGGCCTCGCGCTCTCGGCCACGCTGTAGCCTCGCTGGAGGGAGGAGAGCTCGCGGCTACGCCGCGCCGGACGGCGCAGCCTCGGGATCGGCGAGGACGACCGTCTCCGCCGCCTGCACGCGCGCCGCGGGCAGCGCCGTGTCGCCGCCCAGGATCCGCTCCACGACCTCCCGCTTCCCCGCGCCGCTGACGAGGAAGGCCGCCGTGTCGGCCGCGTTCAGGACGGTGTAGGTGAACGTGAGCCGCGGGTGGGGCGGAGGGAGCCCGGGCCGCGGGACGTAGGCGATCGGCTCCGCCGCCTCGAGCGCAGGGTGGGAGGGGAAGAGGGAGGCGCAGTGGCCGTCGGGACCGATGCCGAGGAGGACGAGGTGGAAGCGCTCGGGGAGCTCGACCCGCTGCGAGCGGAGGGGATGGAGCTGCGTCTCCGGCACCGGCACGCGGTCGAGGAGCGCCTCACGCGCCATCCGCTCGTTCGAGTCCGGGTGGTCCGGCGGGACCACGCGCTCGTCGCTCCACCAGACGTGCCACCGCGACCAGTCGAGCGGCGACGCGCTCAGGCGCTCGTACACGGCTCGCGGCGTGGAGCCGCCCGCGAGCGCGACCCTGAACTCGCCCTCCCGCCGCGAGCGCTCGCCGATCCAGGCGGCGGCGAACTCGGCTAGGCCGGGACGGACGAGAAGCCGCGTACGGCCTCCTCGTAGACCGGGTGGCGGCAGAAGACGTCGAGCTGGTCCGAGAGGAGGTCGCTGGGCGAGCGCGAGCCGCGGCGCACGACCTGGATCTCCTCCCCGTCGGCCTCGACCTCCGCGATCTCCTCGCCGGGCTCGTGCTCGAGCTCGATCTCACGCGCAAGGCGGGAGCGCAGCCAGCCCGCGAGGAGCAGCGCCTCCGCGCGCGGTCCGACGACGCGCAGCTCGCGCACGTCCGCGATCTCCGGCCACCGCTGCGCGATCGCCTCGCGCCACGGCTCCGTCCGGTCCCACGCGATGTCGGAGACGGCCACGCGGTCGAAGACGCTCGGCAGCCGCTCCAGGCCGGCGTCGGCGTCGCTCCACTCGCGCGCGTCCACGATCAGACGGTCCGCGACACCCACGAGCTGCGCGAGCTCGGGCTCGTCGAATGGAAGGTCGCCCCGCCAGCGCAGGAAGACCGGCAGGTCGCTGATGAGGAGCGGCG
>JACVSB010000197.1 GCA_014534155.1 Thermoleophilia bacterium | reverse complement strand
GAGCCCCGTCGAGGCGACGACGACCTCGATCAGCACGGAAGCCCCGTGTCGTAGTACATGACGCAGAAGACGCGCCTGCCCCGGTAGCAGTAGCCGGTGAGCGCGCGGTCGCCGTTCACCCGCCGCGTGCTCGTCGAGCAGCAGTCGACGAGCTTGCGGATCTGCCCGGAGCAGCAGCGGTACCAGGATCCCTGCGTGACGGCGTCGATCCGGAACGTCTCGGGCACCCACTCCTCGCAGAGCCGGGTGCGGGGGGCGCGCTCGAGCCGTTCACCCGTGGGATCGAGGAGCCGCCGCCCGGCCTCGTCGACAGGGAAGCCGTCGACGTCGACGAGGCGGCCCACGTTGTCGACCCGCCGCCCGTCGCGCGGACGAAGCGGGAACCCCCGCCGATCGATGCGCGGCATGCCGAGCGGGCTCGGACAGGAGCCCGTGGTCCAGATGTGACCGCAGAAGTGGAACGCGTTCGCGTCGTCCGTCCGCAGGCCGCCTCGAACGGCGGAGCCGCCCACGACCGCCGCCGTCGCCACGCCGACGCGCGCGAGAAACGAGCGGCGCGTGAGCCGCGAGGCGAGCGTCGAGGCGAGGGCCGAACCCATGCGCTCGAGACGGCCGTCAGGCGGCGGTCGCATGGCGCCTGCGCTCTCGACCGGCGGTGACGAGGACGTCCAGCTGCTCCAGCGTGTTCACCAGCCCTTTCGCTGCCACGATCCCGTCCTCGAGGTGAACCGCGAACGGCGTCCCCGGCACCCCCCAGCGGCGGAACGCGGGCTCCTCGTCCTCTTCCGCGACGACCCGCACGGCAAGCCCCTCGCGCGCGAGCGCCCGCACCGCCGGTTCGAGGTCCCGGCAGAGCCGGCACTCCTTGGAGAAGAACGCGACGAGCTCCCCGCCGCGCCGCTCGAGACGCGAGAGCGCGGGCGCCTCGGCCCCGACGGGCGGCCCCTCGTCCTCGACCTCGAGCGGACCGACGGGCGAGACGCGCGCGGCGAGGAGGCCGACCTGCCGGTAGAGCGCGAGGACGAGCACCGTCAGCACGCCCACGGCCAGAGCCAGTACCGCGAGACCGCCGAGCTCGAGCGCATCGCGCGACGGCATCCCGAGCTTCCCCCCGAAGGAGGCGAGCGCCGCGAGGCCGGCGAGCGCGAGCGCGCGCGCGAGCACAAGCGCCCACGGACGCTCCTCGGAGCCGAAGCAGCCGCAGCGGAGCCGGCGGGCTCCGCGAGCCCGCGCGACGGCGACGGCGGCGACGAAGACCGCGGCAAGGGCGAGGGCCGCGTCGGCCGCAGGGGCGACGCCGGCGAGGAGGAGGATGCCGATAACGGTCTCGGCGGCCACGACTCCCGCTGCGGCGGGACGAGCGAGACGCGCCCGGACGCCGTACGCGCGCACGAGCGACGGAAGCTCGGCGCGCGCCCGCAGCTTGCCGGCCGCGGCGGTGAGAAGGAGCAGGGCGACGAGCGTGCGGGCGGCGGCCTCCACGCTCGCCCAGCGTAGCGGCGGCGGCGGCGAGGATCCTCGGCCGGCGCGCCGTCTCCGACTACGGCGCGGGCGTCCCCACGTCCTCCTCGGCTCCCGACACCTCGACGCGCTCCCGTCGCAGGTCGACTTCGACCCGCTCCACATCGGTGACCGTCTCTTTGCGGATCACGACGCGCTCGCGCAGGACGAGGCGCTTCTCGACGACGAGCTCCTCCTCGTAGACGGGAATCGAGATCGAGCCGTCGGGAAGCGTGAGCACGTCGCCGGGATCGTCGGGATCCGGAGGCGCCCGGTCGAGCACGAGCTCCTCACGGTCCCGCGGGACGTCGGCGACCACGCGCTCGCTCGTCACCTCCTTGCGCGCGCGCACGCTCCCCGCGTCGACGGTCTCGCGCCGCACGCGCGCCTCTTCCTCGTGGCGGATGACGTCCCGTTCTTCCATCGCTCGAGAGAGCGGGCGGGACGTTGCGCCCCGCCCGCCCCTCCTCCCCTAGCGCTCCAGCGAGCCCTCGCCGTCGACGTCGACGCGCTCCTTGCGCACCTCCTCGGACACGGTCTCCCGCTCCACCTCGACGTCCTTCTCGAGCCCGATCCGTTCCTTCGCGACGGTCTGCTTCTCGACCACGGCCTCCTCGGCGCGAAGCGGGACCTCGATCTCGGCCTCGCCGATGTCAGCTCCCGCCGCGGGCTCGTCGACCGGCTCGCGCGTGACGCGAGCCGTCTCCCGCTTCAGGTCGACGTCCATCTGGACGGGCTCGGTCTCGACCCACTTCCGGAGCCGTGCTCGCCCGGCCTCGCGCTCCATCTTGCCGACACGCAGCTCCTCCTCGGAGCGCGTCACACTCTCGCTCTCGGTCCCCACGTCTGCGACGTCGCTCGCGTCCACGCGAGGGCCGCCGGGCGGAAGGCCGCTGTCCGAGCGCTCCTCCGAGTAGCTCAGACCGTAGTGCGCGTAGAGGCGCTCCTCGGTCTCCTGGCTGATCTCGTCGGAGTCGATGTCCGGTGTCTCCTTGACCTGGTCCTTCGAGTAGGGAACCGTGACGCCGTCCTCGCGGACGTCCGCGCCCTGAACCGGCACGAGCACGCGCTTGCTTCCGAAGAACCCTATGCCGAGCCCGATCCACTCGGGCTCTCCGGTCTGCTCGTCGACGAAGAGCTCCTCGATCGAGCCGATCTTCTCCCCTTCGGACGAGAAGACGTCTGAGCCGCGCATCCGCGCGAGGCGGTCGACGGTCGTCGTGTCTGCCATAGCTTCTCCTTTCGTCCTCTGCTGTCGCTGACTAGCGGGTCACTCTGCTTCCGAGCGCGGGCTCCGTCGTCCCGTCGCCCGCGCGCTCGTGCACGGCGTCAGCCGCGCGCCCCATGTCCTCGCGGGCGCGGCCCCGGCCGTGCTCGACGTCACGGCGCACCTGGTCGCGGGACTCCTGGCCCTTCGCGTAGGCCCCCTCGAGCATCCGCGCGGCCACGTCTCGGCCGCCCAGCCCGAACGCGAGCGCCGCCGCGAGCGCGAGCGCTCCGATCAGCGCCGCGTACGTGATGGTCACGATGGCGGGCGCGATCTTGAGCTGGTTCAGGATCATGAAGACGGCGATCGCCATGACGAGCCCCGGGACGACCGTCGCCACGACCTTCCCCGTCGGCGTGTCGCCCATCATCCGGCCGACGAGGGCTGCGACACCGGTCGCGAGAGCGCCGGCGACGAGGAAGATGAGGAGCGCCGCGATCACGTTCGGGAGGTAGGCGAAGATCGCGCCTACGAAGTCCGTGAGCGCGGGAATCCCGAGCGCCGTGACGGCGAGCGAGAGGGCGCCGAGGAAGACTGCCCAGAACGCGAGCCGCCCGATCAGCCGGGCCGGACTGTCGGTGACCTGCGAGACGTACCGGCCGCCCTGTCCTCCGGTCAGCCGCCGGTCGAGGCCCGACCGCTGCAGGAGGGTTGTCAGCGCCTTCCCGATCACCCTGGCGACGACGTAGCCGAGGATCAGGATGACGAGAGCGCCGACGAGTTGCGGGAGCCAGTCGAAGAACGTGTCGAAACCCCGTTCGACGCTGTCCCGGATAGCCGCTAGAACCACGTTCT
>JACVSB010000356.1 GCA_014534155.1 Thermoleophilia bacterium | reverse complement strand
TTCGACGTGAGCCCGGCGGCCGAGAGCGCGCCGCTCCTCGCGGGCCTCGAGCTGGGCTCGTGGAACGGGGCCGGCCCACCTTGGGAGGAGCGTGACCGGCGCCTCCTCCATCTCGTCGGTGAAGCGCTCGGCGACGGTCGGCGAGAGCTCGAGCTCACGCCGTCGGAGATCGACGCCCTGGCACCGGCGCAGCAGGCGGCGCTGCCGGATGCGCTCGAGGTGGTCGCCACCGTCGGAGCCGCTTCCCAGGAGGAGCTCGACCGGGGCCGTTTTCGAGTGCTTCTCCGCGGCGCTAACGGTGCACCGGGCGCCGGGCTCCTCGGCCGCTTCTGCCATGCCGACGGCGCTTTGTGCGCGCGGGTCGAGGAGCATCTCCGTCGGGAGGAGGCCCAGCGCCCCGACGCCGTATTCGCGGAAATCGTTCATCTGCCAGAGGGCCGCGTCGGCAACATCCTCTTGCGCCCCCTGCTCCGTTCGTACGAGATCCCGTTCCTGGGCCGGTCGGGAGCGGCGCCCGAGGCGCAGCTCCCGGTTACCGACCTCCTCGTCTCGGTCGTCGGCGACGGCGTCGCGTCGCGGGCCGGCGGACGCCTCGTCCTGCGCTCGCGCCGTCTCGGCTGCGAGGTGCTCCCGCGCCTGACGTCGGCGCACAGGTACAGCCTCAGCAGCCTGGGCGTCTACCGCTTCCTCTGCGAGTTGCAGCGGCAGGGGACGGTCGGGCTTCTCGAGTGGAACTGGCGTCCGCTCGACGCCTTGCCCTTCCTCCCGCGCCTGTGCAGCGGGAGGACGGTCCTCGCCCGTGCTCGGTGGCACCTCGACCGCCGAGACCTCGAGCGCTTCTCGACCCGCAGCGGAGCCTTCCGCGAGTGGTGCCTTGACGCAGGGCTGCCGCGCTGGATCGTCCTGGCGCACGACGACCAGGAGCTCGTCACCGACCTCGACAACGCGCTCAGCGTCGAGGCGCTGCTCCACCACCTTCGCCGCGGCGAGGAGGCGACGCTCGTCGAGCTGTTCCCGTCCCCGGACGAGCTCTGTGTGCACGGCCCGGAAGGACGGTTCACGCACGAGCTCGTCATCCCCTTCGTACGCACGACGGCCGGTCGTGCGAGCGAGCGGCCGCCTCCCGCTCCGACGGCGGCTCGGCGCCGCTTTCCGCCGGGATCGGAGTGGCTGTACGGCAAGCTGTACACGGGCAACGGGACGGCCGACCGGGTCCTCACCGAGGTCATCTAGCCGGTCGTCCGTGCAGCGCTGGAAACGAGCGCGGCCGAGCGCTGGTTCTTCGTCCGCTTCGCCGATCCGCACTTCCACCTCCGAGTGCGGGTGAACGGCGATCCAGGGCGTCTCGGCGCCGAGGTGCTGCCGCTGCTACGCGAGAAAGCCGAGCCGCTTCTCGCTGACGGTGTGATCTGGCGGCTCCA
>JACVSB010000251.1 GCA_014534155.1 Thermoleophilia bacterium | reverse complement strand
GGCTGGCACGAGGTGGGGTCGCTCCGGCTCGCCTCCTCTCCGGAACGCATGCAGGAGCTCACCCGCCAGGCGGGCTGGGCCAAGACGTTCGGGCTCCCGCTCGAGCTCGTCTCCGCCGGCGAGGCGAAGCGCCTCTTCCCCCCCATGTCGACGGAGGGCGTGCTCGGCGCCGCCTACCTTCGCACGGACGGCTACATCGACCCGAGCCAGCTCACGTTCGCGCTTGCGGAGGGCGCCCGCCGGCGCGGAGCCGAGATCGCGACGAACACCCGCGTGACGGGGATCGACGTCGGGCGGGGGCGAGTGACCGGCGTCGAGACCACGAACGGTCGGGTGGATACGGAGATCGTCGTCAACGCGGGCGGGATGTTCGCCTCCGAGATCGGGCGGCTGGCCGGCGTCAACGTCCCCGTCGTTCCGTTCGCGCACGAGTACCTGGTCACGCGACCGGCGGGCCTCCCGCTCGACATGCCGACCATGCGGGACCCGTCCCTTCTCGTCTACTTTCGAGGAGAGTCGGGCGGGCTCGTCGTAGGAGGCTACGAGCGCCACTCCGCGCCCTGGGGCCTCGACGGCATTCCGGCCGACTTCAACGGACGCCTCCTGGCCGAGGACTGGGACCGGTTCGAGGAGCTCCTGGCGAACTCGATCGTTCGCGTCCCCGAGCTCGAGCACGCGGACGCCGTGCAGCTCGTCAACGGTCCCGAGGCGTTCACGCCGGACGGCGAGTTCATCCTCGGCGAGTCCGACGTCCGCGGCTTCTGGATCGCAGCCGGGTTCTGCGCGCACGGCCTCGCGGGAGCCGGAGGAATGGGCCAGCTCGTCGCCGAGTGGATCGTCGAGGGGCTCCCGAGCCTCGACGTCTGGGAGATGGACTCGCGCCGTTTCGGGCGCCACTACGTCAGCCGCGAGTACACGCTCGTACGCGCCCGCGAAGTGTACGAGAGCTATTACGACGTCAAGTACCCGGGCCACGAGCGAGAGGCCGGCCGGCCGCTTCGCCTCTCGCCGACGTACGAGCGCCTTCGCGAGCTCGGGGCGCGCTTCGGCGAGAAGTCGGGCTGGGAGCGGGCGAACTGGTTCGAGGAGAACGCCGCCTCGGGGGACGAATCCCTCCGTCCGCACGGCTGGGCCGGAGAGCTCTGGTCGCCGGCGATCGGCGCCGAGCACCTGGCCTGCCGGGAGCGGGCCGCCCTCTTCGACGAGACGTCGTTCGCGAAGATTGACGTCGTCGGCCGCGGCGCGGCCGCGTTCCTCGAGCGGCTCTGCGACAACCGCGTCGCGCGCGAGATCGGCGCGGTCTCGTACACGCAGATGCTGAACGACCGCGGGGGGATCGAGTGCGACTTCACGGTGGCGCGCCTCGCGGAGGACCGGTTCCGGATCGTGACCGGGACGGCGTTCGGGCAGCACGACTCGGCGTGGATCCGCTCGCATGCCCCCGAGGACGGCTCCGTCCACGTCGAGGACGTCACCTCCCGCTTCGCGTGCCTCGGCCTCTGGGGCCCGCTCAGCCGCGAGATCCTGCAACCGCTGACGAACTCCGACCTCGGCAACGGCTCCTTCCCCTACATGCGCGCGCGCGAGCTCGCGGTCGGGCCCGTGCCGTGCGTCGCGATGCGAGTGACGTACGTGGGCGAGCTCGGGTGGGAGCTCTACTGCCCGATCGAGTTCGGGCTTCGCCTCTGGGACACGATCTGGGAGGCGGGGCGGCCGCACGGAGTCGTCGCCGCCGGGTACAAGGCGATCGACTCGCTCCGCATCGAGAAGGGGTACCGCGTCTGGGGCGCCGACATCACCCCGAGCGAGACGCCGTGGGACGCGGGCCTCGGGTTCGCGGTCAAGCTCGACAAGGGCGAGTTCAAGGGACGGGACGCCCTGCTCGCCGCTCGCGAGCGACCGGGGAAGCGCACCCTCGCCTGCCTCGTGCTCGCCGACCCTCGTGCCGTCGTCCTCGGCTCCGAGCCCGTCCGGATCGACGCCGAGACGGTCGGACGCGTCACGAGCGGAGGCTACGGCTACTCCGTCGAGCGCTCGATCGCGTACGCCTACGTGCCCGCCCAACAGGCGCAGCCCGGCCGGCCCGTCGAGGTCGAGATCTTCGGCGAGCCGATCCCCGGCCAGATCGCAGCGGAGCCGCTCTGGGACCCGGAGGGCGAGCGGATCCGCGCGTAGCCCGCGGGGCTAGAGGCTGCGCCCAGCGGCGCGACCCCGGCGGCTTCCCCGGTAGGCGGGCGCGCGGAGCCGGTTGACCACGCCCCAGGGGACGAGCCCGCCCCCGCAGCGCCACGCGTCGAAGACGACGTTTTGGGCCTCCTCCGGCGTGAGCTGCTCGAGCGTCTCTGCCCGAGCGATCGACCGCCACGAGCCTGCCGGACTCGCAGCGAGGAGGTCGATCCGAATCGGCCGGCGCTCGCTCGCGCGCCTGAGCTCCTCCCAGGCGTCGTCGCCGCTCACGTCGTCCGCCGCCTGCAAACGCGCCCCGACGAGGAGGAGACGCCCTCCGGCGGCGACCGGGAGAAGCGAGCTGAAGAGCCGCCCGAAGAACGTCGAGGCCGGAAGCGGGAG
>JACVSB010000201.1 GCA_014534155.1 Thermoleophilia bacterium | reverse complement strand
CGTCTGTGTACACCAACAACCCCCCCTGCGGGGCGATGCGCGGCTTCGGCGCCGTGCAGGTCTGCTTCGCGCACGAGGCCCAGATGGACCGGGTCGCCGACGAGCTCGGCCTCGACCGCGTCGAGCTCCGCCTCCGGAACGCGTTGGCGCCGGGTGACTCGCTTCCCACCGGCCAGCGGATCACGGGGTCGCTCCCCATCCGCGAGGTGATCGAACGGACGGCAGCCCTCCCGGAGCCCGCGCCCGAGCCTCTCCCGCGCGACGTAATCCGCCTTCCCGGCGGAGCGGGCAACACGACGCGCGGAGAGGGCATCCGGCGCGGCGTGGGCTTCGCCGTCGGGTTCAAGAACGTCTGCTACTCCCACGGCTTCGACGACTACTGCACCGCGAGGGTTCGGCTCTTCCGTACGGCGGACGGCGACCTGACCGCTGAGGTGCACTGCGCGGCCGCCGAGGTCGGCCAGGGCGTGACGAACGTGATCGCGCAGGTCGCGAGGACGGAGCTCCCCGGGGCCGCCGTGGTGCTGGCGCCGCACACGACGGCGAGCGTCGACTCGGCCGGTTCCTCGTCGGCGTCCCGGATGACGTGGATGGCCTCCGGAGCCGTGCAAGCCGCATGCGGCGCCGCCAGGGAGGCGCTGGAGGAGCGCGGGGGGACGCTGGAGCCGGGCGGCGAGATCGACGTCGAGCGCGTGTACCGCCATCCGGCCACGCTCCCTCTCGACCCGGACACGGGGCAGGTCCAGGGCGAACGGGCGCACGTCGCCTTTATCTCTTCGGCGATGAAGGCCGTCGTCGAGGTGGACGTCGAGCTCGGCCTGACGCGCGTCGTCTGGATCGGGACGGCTCAGGACGTCGGCCGGGCACTCAACCGCCAGGCGGTGCACGGACAGATCGAGGGCGGCACCGCGCAGGGACTCGGGCTCGCGCTCATGGAGGAGATCCAGACCCGAGACGGGCTGGTCACGAACGCGAGCTTCACCGACTACCTGATCCCCACGACGCTCGACATGCCACCGGTCTCTGTCGAGCTCGTGGAGGAGCCGGAGCCCGACGCGCCCTACGGCCTCAAGGGCGTGGGCGAGCCGCCGACCGTGGTCGCTACGGCGGCCGTGGCTGCGGCGCTGCGGGCGGCGACGGGAAAGCCGCTCACGCGCGTCCCCGTGAGGCCCGACGACATCGTGGGGATCCGCTAGCGCGTCGCGGCGGCGAGCCGGCCCCGCCGGCGTGCGTCACGGCCGGTAGAGCGTCAGCGCCGCTCCGACCGCGAGGAGGAGGAGCCCGAGCATCCGGACGGGCGTCAGCCCGATCCGGTCGAGGCCGAAGAGGCCGTAGCGGTCGACCACGGCCGCCATGGTCAGGTTGCCGGTGATGATGAGGGCGATCGTCGTCGTCGTCCCGATCCGCGGCGGGCCGAGCGCCACGGCGAACACGATGAAGGCGCTCATGACCCCGGCGCTCCACATCCAGACGGGGGAGCGCGCGCCCTCGAGCAACCCGGAGAGCGACTGGCGCGCGAGCGCGAGCGAGGCCAGCGCGACCGTCGCCGTCACGAGGGCCGCGAACGCGAGAGCTTCCACGACGCCGATCCGCTCGCCGAAGCGGCCCATGACGGCGGCCTGCACGGCTCCTGCGAACCCCGCCGCGAGGCAGACGAGGACGGCGGCGGGGGCCCCCGACACGCGCGGAACCCTACCGCCCTCCGGCCTCCTCGAGGAAGCGAGCCGGTGGAGGAACCCGCGGACGCCGGTTACGATCGCCGCCGTGACGCAGCCGAGCCGACCGCTCCCGCTCGACCCGGCCGAGCTCGGGTTCGAGAAGATCCTCTACGAGAAGGCCCCGCCCCGGGCGACGATCACCATGAACCGCCCCGAGGTCCTGAACGCGTTCGACTACCAGATGCTCCGCGAGCTCGCGCGGGCGTGCGAGGACGCCTCGTACGACGACGACGTGCGCGTCGTCGTCCTCACCGGCGCTGGCCGCGCGTTCTGCGTGGGCGCCGACCTGAAGTCGTGGGCGGAGGAGTACCTCGGGAAGCCGAACGAGTACTGGAAGTGGTTCGGGGCATTCAAGGACGCGCACGACCGCCTCCGTGAGATCGGCATCCCCACGCTCGCGCGCATCAACGGCATCTGCGTCGGGGGAGGGAACGAGCTCCAGATGGCGTGCGACCTCGCGGTCATGGTCGAGCACGCCTTCATCCGCCACGTCGGACCGGAGCACGGGTCGGTACCGGCCGGCGGCGCGACTCAGTGGCTCTCGCTCATCGTCGGCGACCGCCGGGCGCGCGAGATCGTCCTCATGTGCGAGGAGATCCCCGCCCGTAAGGCCGCGGAGTGGGGCCTCGTCAACTGGGCGGTGCCCGCGGCGGAGCTGGACGCGCGCGTCGACGCCGTCGTCGAGAACCTCGCGCGCAAGCTTCCGCAGACGACGCGCTATGCGAAGCAGCACCTGAACTTCTGGAAGGACCTCGCGTGGCACGAGACGATCAACCACGCGCGCGACTGGCTCGCCCTCTCGATGGCGACGGAGGAGCCGCAGGCGGCCGTAAGACGGTTCGTGGAGAAGCGCGGCCGCGACGCCGGCGCGTGAGCGCGGACGCCCTCGTCCTCGTCGAGCGCGACCCGCCGATCGCCGTCGTCACGCTCAACCGTCCTCGGCAGCTGAACGCGCTCTCCGAGCCGCTGATGGACGAGCTCGTCGCGCGCCTCGGCGAGCTCGACGGCGATGAGACGGTCCGCTGTCTCGTCCTCGCCGGCTGCGAGCGCGCGTTCGCGGCGGGAGCCGACATCGGAGAGCTCGCGGAGGCGACGGCGATGGAGATGCTCTTCGCGCGTCGCGTCGAGCGGTGGGACGCGATCAGGAAGCTGTGGACGCCGCTCGTCGCCGCCGTCTCCGGGTTCTGTCTCGGCGGGGGCAACGAGCTGGCGATGAGCTGCGACCTGATCGTCGCCTCCGAGACGGCGAGGTTCGGCCAGCCCGAGACCGGGCTCGGGATCATCCCGGGCGCGGGGGGCACGCAACGGCTCGCCCGGGCGGTGGGGAAGGCCGTCGCCATGGACATGGTCCTGAGCGGGCGCCTCCTCGACGCGCGCGAGGCCGAGCGCGCCGGGCTCGTGGCCCGCGTCGTCCCGCGCGAGGCGTGGCTCGACGAGGCGAAGCGCATTGCCCGCGAGATCGCGGCGAAGGCGCCCGTCGCACAGCGCCTGGCCAAGGAGGCCGTCAACCGGGCGTACGAGACAACGCTCGAGCTCGGCCTCGAGCACGAGCGGCGCCTCCTCTACCTCGCGTTCGCCTCCGCCGACGCTCGGGAGGGGTTGACCGCGTTCGCGGAGAAGCGGCGGCCGGAGTTCGAGGGACGTTGACGAGCCTCGCCGGAGGGGAAGTCCTGACGACGCGTAGCGGCGCCGTGCTCACGATCACGCTCAACCGCCCCGAGGTCCTGAACGCCTTGAACGGCGCGATGCAGGAGGCCCTGGGAGCCGCTCTCAGGGAGGCCCGGGACCGCGAGGTGCGCGCGGT
>JACVSB010000341.1 GCA_014534155.1 Thermoleophilia bacterium | reverse complement strand
GGCTGCACCCGTCCTCCCTCTTCCCCGCTCGGTGCGCCTGCACGTGCGAGGCCCAGCGAGCGCCGAACCCGCCGCCGCCCGGCCGCCGAGGGCTCCCGCCCGCGCTCGAGAAGCTCGAGCGCGGGCGCGGCGACCTCGGCGACCTCGACGTCCGCGACGAAGGACGCTCTGTGCCGGCAGGTCGTTCCGCCCGTCCGTGCCGGCCACGTGTCCCTCGTGCAGTCGACTCCGCAGACCGGGCAGTGGATGCGCCACGAGATCGCGGGGCGATGACGGGCGCGGGTGACGGGGCCGGCGTTGACGAGGTTGCCGCACCAGTAGATGCCGACCGTGGGCGCATCCACTGCCTCGGCGAGGTGGCGGGGCCCGGTGTCGTTGGAGACCACGACCGAGCAGCGGGCGAGGAGCCCCGCCAGACCCCCGAGGGTCAGCCGGCCGGCGAGCGGGAGCGCGTCGGCGCTCATCGCGTCCACGACGCCATGGACGAGCGGGGCGTCCTCCCTCGAGCCCGTAACGACGACGCGCGCTCCTGCCGCCGCAAGCTCGTCCCCGACCGCGGCGAACCTCTCGACGGGCCAGCGGCGGCGGGGGTCGGCAGCACCGGGGTGAAGTGCGGCGAGCGGCGCGATCACGTCCGCCCCGGAGAGGGCGTCTCCGGCCTCCGCCCGATCTCGATCCGTCACTGCGAGGCGCGGCTGCAGATCCCCGGCGCGCGCGCCTGCGAGCGCGACGACCTCCACGAAACGCAGGATCTCGTGCTGGTAGTACACGTACGGAGTCCAGCGGTCGAGCGGCTCGGCGTCGTCCGCGCGCAGCCCGACCGTCACCCGGGCGCCGAGCCGGCGCACGAACGGGTTCGAGTACCTGCCGCCGCCGTGAAGCTGAAATGCGAGGTCGAACGCTTCCCGCTGCATCTCGCGGAAGAACGCGTCGAGGACCGCTTCATCCGGTTCGACCCCGTCCAGCTCGCGTACGCCCTGCGACGGTGGCACGACGACGACGCGGTCGATCGGCCCCGGGCGGCCCTCGAGGAAGCGCTGGTGCCAGTCCGAGGCGAGAAGGACGAGCTCCGCCTCCCCATAGGTCTCCCTGATCGCCGTCAGCGCGGGCAGCGTCAGGATGTAGTCGCCGAGCGCGTTCGCGCGGAGGACGGCAATCTTCTCGACATCGCCAACGACCGTCGTCGTGTTTCCTTCTTCGGGCATGCACAGCCTGCTTTCCCGCCGCTAGTAGGAGAAGGATTCCGTCGATGACCGCGGCCAAACATGCCGAAATCTCGCGCGGCGCGGAGCAGGACCCCGGGCGCGACCCGCCCGGCGCGCGAGAACGCGGCGGCGGCGAGGTGCGGCGCGGCCGCCGAGCCGTGCGCCTGACACGGTTGGATTTGCTCTTCTGGCCCGACGAGCAGATCCGGAAGGCCGATCTCGTCGAGTACTACCGCGCCGTCGCGCCCACGCTGCTCCCGCACCTCCGAAACCGCCCCTTCACGTTCAAGCGCCACTACAACGGCCCGCGCAGCCCGTTCG
>JACVSB010000252.1 GCA_014534155.1 Thermoleophilia bacterium | reverse complement strand
GTGAGCGCGCGCACGGCGTACTTGGAGCCGACGTACATCCCCCCGTACACGTACGCCTCCCTGCCCGCCCACGACCCGAGGTTGACGACGTGTCCCGCGCCGTCGCGCATATGCGGCAGGACGAGGCGCGTCATCCGGACGAGCCCGAGGACGTTCGTCTCCCACATGACCACGTCGTCCTCGTCGGATCCGTCGGCGAGGGCGCTTCGCCCCAGAGCGAGCCCCGCGTTGTTGACCAGGATGTCGAGCGGGCCGAGCTCGCCGCTCGCCCGCGCGACAAAGGCGCGGGAGCTCTCGCCGTCCCGCACGTCCAGCGCGGCGGCGACGTGCCCGGGGCCGAGCTCGGCCGCGAGCTCATCGACGCGCTCGCGGCGGCGCGCTCGGCCCGCTCGACATCCAGGTCAACAACGCGGGGCGCGCTCTGGGGCGAAGCGCCCTCGCCGACGGTTCCGACGAGGACGACGTGGTCATGTGGGAGACGAACGTCCTCGGGCTCGTCCGGATGACGCGCCTCGTCCTGCCGCACATGCGCGACGGCGCGGGACACGTCGTCAACCTCGGGTCGTGGGCGGGCAGGGAGGCGTACGTGTACGGGGGGATGTACGTCGGCTCCAAGTACGCCGTGCGCGCGCTCACGTACGTCCTGCGCAAGGAGCTCGTGGGACGGATCCGGGTCACGACCGTCGACCCCGGGATGGTCGGGGAGACGGAGTTCTCCGACGTGCGCTTTCGCGGCGACGTCGAGCGCAAGGAGGCGGTCTACCGCGGCGTCAGGTTCCTCACCCCCGCGGACGTCGCCGACTGCATCCTCTGGGCGGTCACGCGTCCGGCCCACGTGAACGTGGACGAGATCGTGGTCAAGCCGCTGCAGCAGGCGAGCCAGGATCAGATAGTGCGCGAGGAGTAGCGGGTGGCGCTGACGATCCTCGAAGGCTCGACCTTCTGCGTCTCCGACGAGCGCGGCGACATGGAGACGGCGACGACGGGGTTCTTCGCGAGCGACACGCGCTTCCTCTCGCGCTGGGTCCTGACGATGAACGGCGCCCGCCCGCTTCTCCTCTCGTCGGCGAAGGTCGAGTACTTCTCGGCCGCCTTCTACCTGCGCAACCCCGTCGCCGGCGGCCTCGGGCAGGACGAGCTCTCCATCGCGCGCGAGCGCTTCGTGGGCGAGGGGATGCAGGAGCACCTCGTCGTCGCCAACCACTCCTCGCGGCGCCTCTCCTTCGACGTCGCGCTCGAGCTGGGAACCGACTTCGCCGACATCTTCGCCGTCAAGGACTGGGATTTCTCGCTCGGCGACCCGCAGCACGCGCAACCCCTGCCCGAGCCGGTGCCGCTCGCCTACAACGAGGCGGACAACGAGGTGATCGCCGCCGACAGCGGTGCGTTCCCGGGGCTGACGCAGGTCTTCTTCTCCGAGCGCGGGGAACTCGTCGGCTCTTCCATGTGCTACCGCGTCGAGCTCGAGCCAGGCGAGCGCTGGAGCCTGCGCGTGGACGTGACCGCCTCGACCGACGGCAGCGAGCGCCAGCCGCAGCTCGTCGAGCGCCAGTTCGGCGAGGAGCTCGCGCGCGTGCGTGCGTCGCTCATGTCCTGGAACATGCGCATCCCGCAGCTTCGCGCCTCCTGGACGCCGCTCGCCGCGGCATTCGAGCGCTCGGCCGCCGACCTCGCTTCCCTACGGATGCGGGACGGGCGCCCCGAAGGCCAGCTCTTCGCCGCCGGAATGCCGTGGTTCATGGCCGTGTTCGGCCGCGACACGCTGATCACGTGCCTGCAGACGCTCCTCTTCGGCCCCGAGCTGGCGCGCAACGCGCTCGGCGCGCTCGCCGCGCTGCAGGCGACGGAGGACGACCCCGAGGTCGACGCCGAGCCGGGCAAGATCGTGCACGAGGTCCGGACCGGGAAGGCGACGCTGACCTGGTTCTCACGCTACTACGGGACCGTCGATGCGACGCCGCTCTTCCTCGTCCTCCTCTCGGAGGTGTGGCGGTGGACGGACGACGCGGCGCTCGTCCGCTCGCTGCGCGAGCCCGCCCTGCGTGCGCTCGCCTGGATCGACGACTACGGGGACATCGACGGTGACGGCTTCGTGGAGTACCGCAAGCGCTCGCCGCACGGCCTCGACAACCAGTCCTGGAAGGACTCCCACGACTCCCAGCTCTTCCACGACGGACGCGTTGCGGAGCCGCCGATCGCGCCCTGCGAGGTCCAGGGGTACGTGTTCGACGCGAAGCGGCGCCTGGCCGAGCTCGCGCGCGAGGTGTGGCGCGACCGCGCGCTGGCCGGGCGCCTCGAAACCGAGGCCGCGGAGCTTCGCGAGCGCTTCGACGACGCCTTCTGGTGCGAGGAGCGCGGTGGCTTCTACGCGCTCGCCCTGGACGGCGAGAAGCGCCGCGTGGACTCGGTGAGTTCCAACATCGGTCACCTCCTCTGGAGCGGGATCGTGCCGCCGGATCGCATCGACGCCGTGGTCGACCGCCTGATGGGAGAGGAGCTCTGGTCGGGCTGGGGCGTTCGCACGATGTCGCGTTCCGACGCGGGGTACAGCCCGCTC
>JACVSB010000095.1 GCA_014534155.1 Thermoleophilia bacterium | reverse complement strand
AGGTTCCCGAGGCAGCCTGCCTGGACCGTGTTGTCCGTCGGCTCGAGCACGACGACGAGGTCGGCCTCGTGGATCGCCGAGGGGGCCGCGAAGAGAGCGGGGAGGGCGCTCTCCTCGGCCGGAAGCTCCTCACGGGGGAAAAAGAGGAGGCCGAGGTCGAGCGCGAGCGGCGGTTTCTCCTCCGCGAGCCAGCGCGCGAGCTCGACCATCACGGCGAGCCCGCCCTTCATGTCGCTCGCCCCGACCCCGTGCACCGAGCCTCCCTCGATGCGCCCGGGCCGGTTCCCCTGGGCCGGCACGGTGTCCAGGTGCCCTGCGAGCACGACCAGCGCCGTCTCGCGCCGCCGCTCCGTGGTGTAGAGGAGCGTGAGCTCCTCTCCGTATACGGCAGGGAGCCCAGCGGCCCGGATCTCGCGGTCCACCCACGCTGCGGCCTCGCCCTCGGAGCGCGACTCGGAGGCGATGTCGACGAGCGCGAGGGTCGTCTCGGCCAGGCGCCGCGACCGGTCCACGCGGCCAGCGTACTCGTGCCCGCGCGCGGCATAATCTGTGACGAATGCCGCACCGCCACAGGGAGCCAGCGCCCGGGGCCGGGCCGGAGCGCGGGCTCGCGGTCGCCGTCCTGCCACCCGGCGCCGATCCCGAGGACGAGCTCGCGGAGCTTCGCGAGCTGCTCCGCGCCGCGGACGTCGAGCCGGTCGGCGAGCTCGTGCAGCACCGGCGGGCCCCGGACCCGCGCACGTACGTCGGGAAGGGGAAGCTGGAGGAGGTCAAGCAGCAGGCCGCCGACGCGGGCGCCGAGCTCGCCGTCTTCGATGACGATCTCGACCCGGGCACCCAGCGCCGGCTCGAGGAGACGCTCGACCTGCGGGTCGTCGACCGTACGCAGCTGATCCTCGACATCTTCGCGCGGCACGCCGTGACGGCGGAGGGGAAGCTCCAGGTCGAGCTCGCCCAGCTGGAGTACAACCTGCCGCGGATGCGCGGCATGTGGAAGCACCTCGAGCGAACCGGCGGCGGGGCAGGAGCGGGGCGCCGGGGCCCGGGGGAGACGCAGCTCGAGACCGACCGCCGGCTCGCCCGTCGGCGGATCACGCTGCTGCGCGAGCGGCTGCTACAGCTCGAGCGCCGCCGTGACACGCAGCGCAAGGCGCGCCGCTCCGCGGCGATCCCCCTCGTCGCGCTTGCGGGCTATACGAACGCCGGCAAGTCGACCCTCCTGAACGCGCTCACGGACGCCCGCGTCTCGGTGGACGACCGCGTGTTCGAGACCCTCGATCCGACCACGCGCGCGTTCGAGCAGGACGGCCGCCGCTACCTCTTGACGGACACCGTCGGCTTCATCCGCCGGCTGCCGCACCAGCTGGTCGAGGGGTTCGCGGCGACGCTCGAGGAGACGCTCCTCGCCGATCTCATCGTCCACGTCGTGGATGCGTCCGCGCCGGACGAACGGCTCGAGGAGACCGTGCGCGCCGTCGAGGGTGTCCTCGCCTCGATCGGGGCGGCCGACGTGCCCCGCGAGCTCGTGCTGAACAAGGTGGACAAGGTCGACCCTCTCCGCCGGCGCCGCCTCGCGAACCGCTTCCCGGGCGCCGTACGGATCTCGGCGGCAACGGGCGAGGGCCTGGAGACGCTGAAGGAGCGGCTTGCGGAGCGTCTCGCCCACCGCTTCGGCGACGTCCGGCTCGTCGTGCCCTACGAGGACGGCCGGGTCCTGACCGAGCTCTACGGCCTCGGTGCTCCAATCGTCGAGCGCGCCGACCTCGCCGACGGTGTCCACGTCCGCGCGCGCCTGCCGCGCGAAGAGCTCGGCCGGTTCGCGCCGTACCTCGTGATCGAGCGGGGCGACGCCCGGGCCGAGCATGGCAGGTGAGGCGGCCGAAGTTGCGGTCCGCCGTCTTCGCGCGGACGCGCGCCTACCCTCGCGCGCCTACGCGGGCGACGCGGGCCTCGACCTCGCCACGTGCGACTCGGTCCGGCTCGCGCCCGGCGAGCGCGCGCTCGCGGCGACCGGGCTCGCTGTGGCGATCCCGACGGGGCACGCAGGGTTCGTGCAGCCGCGCTCGGGGCTGGCTCGCGAGCACGGGATCACGATCGTGAACTCGCCGGGCCTCATCGACTCGGGCTATCGAGGCGAGCTCAAGGTCGTGCTCCTGAACACGGACGCCCGCGAGACGTGGACGGCCGAGCCGGGCGAGCGGATCGCCCAGCTCGTCGTCCTTCGCCTACCCGCCGTCTCGCTCGTCGAGGTGGATGAGCTTCCCCCCGCGGAGCGGGGCGAGCAGGGATTCGGCTCCTCCCGGCGCTCGTCGTGATACAGCCCCGGATTCGCGTCTCTGCGATTCTCCGCCGCGAGGATCGTGTCCTCCTCTGCCGGCACGAGAAGCACGGCCGCCACTACTGGCTCCTCCCGGGAGGCGGTGTCGACTACGGCGAGTCGCTGGCCGACGCGCTCCAGCGCGAGCTGGGCGAAGAGCTGGGGATCGACGACGACCTCCCGCTCGAAGGCCCGGTCGCAGTCGTGGACTCGATCGCGCCGGAGCGGGCGCCGCCCGCGAAGCACGTCGTGCACATCGTCTTTGCGGGATACCTCGGCCGTCGCTCACTCGAAACCGTGAAGTCGCGCGACTCCGCCGTGCACGGGCACCGCCTCTTCGCCTCGGACGAGCTCGCCGGCCTGCCCCTGCACCCGCCCATCCAGCGCTTCGTCGCGCGCTGGCAGCCGGGCGACCCAACGGTATACCTCGGTCCGCTCTGGGCGCCGTAGCGCGTCAGGCGAAGCGCCCGCCGCGGCCGTGTGCGCGGCCGGCCGCGACCTCGTGTGCGGCCGCCTCGAGCTCGTCCGGCAGGGGATCGAGGCGCCGGCTCTCACCGTAGCGGTGGGCGAGCGCCTGCTCGAGGAGCCAGTCTGCGAGCCACGGGTTTCGGGGCAGGAGCGGCCCGTGCAGGTACGTCCCGATCGCGCGGCCACGCCGGCACCCCTCGTACCCGGACTCCCCGTCGTTGCCGAACCCGGCGATGACGCGGCCAAGCGGCTCCGCCGAGGAACCGAGGAGCGTCCTGCCCGCGTGGTTTTCGAACCCTGCCAGCGTCCTGCGGGCGCCCGGCTCGAGCTCGCACTCGAGGAGGACGTCGCCGATCATCCGCCGCTCCCCGGCGATCGTCTCGAGGTCGAACACCCCGGCGCCCGGAAGCTCGGTACCCGAGCGGTCGCGGTAGAAGCGCCCGAAGAGCTGGTAGCCGCCGCAGACGGCGAGAGCGGCGGTGCCGCCCTCGAGCGCCTCTTCGAGCTCACTCGCCCGTGCGGCGAGGTCGGGGGCGACGAGCGCCTGCTCGCGGTCCTGCCCGCCGCCGACGTACAGGAGGTCGTGCTCGCCCGCTTGCAGGCGCTCGCCCAGGCCGAGCGGCCGCACCTCGAGCGCGATCCCACGCCACGCGGCGCGCCGGGCGAGGACGGCCATGTTGCCGCGATCCGCGTAGATGTTCAGGTAGTCGGGATAGAGGTGGCCGACGACGACCTTCATCGTTCGCTTCCCTCGAGCACTCCGGCCGTCGCCGTCGAGGTTGCCTCGCGCGCCGCCCGGCCCTCCCAGTAGGGTCGGACGAGACCGCGGTCGGCGGCGATCCGCTGGAGTGCGAGCATCGCGGTGTACGTCGGAAGGACCGGCAGCTCGCCCCCCGGCCGCGTCAGCTCGAGCCCGCGGTCGAGGGCGCGCGCGAGCTCGGGCTCGACCTCGATCCTCGCGCCGTCCATGCCCCCGTACTTGAAGCGCAGCGCGAGCTCCTGCGCCCGCGAGCCCGTGACGACGACGCGCTCGAGGCACTCGATCAGCGGCTCGAGGTCGACGTCCCAGATCCACGAGACGTCGCGGCCGTCCGCGATCTCGTCGTTCAGGGCGAGGACCGCGAGCGTGGGGGGCCCGCCGTCGACAAGGGTCCGCACGGCCTCGTTCGCGCCGGCGGGGTTCTTGACAAGGAGCACGAGGACGCCCCGGTCGCCGACCGCGATGCGCTGGAAGCGGCCGAACGCCGCGCGGAAGCGCGCGAGGCCGGCCTCGACCTCGTCCGCCGAAGCCCCCAGCGTGAGCGCGAGCGCCGCGGCGGCAAGCGCGTTGTAGACGTTGTAGAGCCCCGGGAGGTCGATCCTCGCCTCGAGCAGGCCCGCAGGGGTCGCGAGCTTGAAGCTAGACCCGCGAAGCCCGTCCAGGCAGACGTCGTGGGCGACCACGTCGAGCGGGGGGCGGGTGTTGCCGCAGCGGGGGCACGTGTACGCCCCGAGATGGCCGACGTATGCCGCCTCGTAGGCGTAGGGGGTGCCGCAGTCGACGCAGTACTTGGAGTCAGCGGCATGGGGGAGTCGCTCGCGCGCGACGCCCGGGTCGTCGAGGCCGAAACGAAGCACGTTCTGCCGTTCGCGCACGAGGTTCGCAAGCAGCGGATCGTCGGCGTTCACCGCGACGGAAGCCCCGGGGTCGAGCGCCGTCACGGCTCCGCGCCAGCGCTCCGCGACGAGCTCGAGCTCGCCGTAGCGGTCGAGTTGGTCCCGGAAGAGGTTGCCCAGGCAGACCGCCCGCGGTCGCGTTCGCTCGGCGACCTCGGGGAACGCGCCTTCGTCCACCTCGAAGAGGCCGAGCTCGGCCCCCATCGCATCCATGAGGCTCGACGCGACACCCGAGACGAGGTTTGCGCCCGCCCGGTTGTGCGCGAGAGAGACACGCGGCGAGAGAATCTCCGCGACCATCGCCGCGGTCGTCGTCTTGCCGTTCGTCGCGGACACGAGCGCGCAGCCGAGCGGCAGGCGGCGGGCGAGGCGCGCGAGCGCGCCGCGGTCGAGCGCGACGAGCACCTTCCCGGGAAGGGTCGTTCCTCCGCCGCGCGCGGAGAGCCGCGAGAGGCGTCCCGCGAGCCGGGCGAGCTCGATCTCGAGCCGAAGCCGCACGAACGGAGTCTAGTCGCGGGGTCTTGCGCCTCCCTGATTCCCCTTCTCGGGCGCAGCCACCCGCGGCTAACGAGCCGGGGAGAGGTCGAGGAGGCCGCCTGCGAGGATTAGGGCGTGCGAGGCTCTCTTCGCAGGACGGCGCTGCAGCTTCGCGCGGCCCGCCAGGTCGCCCAACAGAGCGACGGCCCCTGGCGAGAGCGGCTCGGGCCGCTGGATCCCGGCGTCGTCTTCGTGATCGGGAGCCCTCGCTCGGGCACGACCTTTCTCGGCCGGTCGCTCGGCGCCCTTCCCGGCTTCGTCGACCTCGGCGAGGTGCTCCCCCTGAAGGCAGCGATCCCGGAGCTGACGGCGCTCCCGCCGCACGCGGCCGCGCGGCGCATCCGTCGCTACCTCGACGCCACGCGTCGGCTGGGCCTCGTCGGCAGCCGCCGAGCGATCGAGCAGACGCCGGAGTCCGTGTTCGTGCTCGAGGCGATCGAGCTCGCCTTCCCCGCGGCGCGCCTCGTCCACATCGTCCGGGACGGGCGCGATGTCGTCTGCTCGCTCCTCGAGCGGGGGTGGCTGCGCGCAGGCAAGAGCGGGGAGGACGACGCTCGTAACCGTTTTGGCGCCTATCCGCGCTTCTGGGTCGAGCCCGAGCGCCGCGACGAGTTCGCGCGCGTAAGCGACGCCCGGCGCGCGGCGTGGGCGTGGCGCCGCTACGTTACGGCGGGCCGCGAGCGCGGGAGCCGGGCGATCGAGGTGCGCTACGAGCGCATGGTCTCCGACCCCGCGTCCGTCGCCGCCGAGCTCGCGCTCCACCTCGGCGCGCGCGCAGAGCCGCTCGCCGGGGCGCTCGCAGCGGCGCACGGCGCCTCGATCGGGCGGTATCGCCGGGAGCTCTCGCCGGGCGACCTCGAGGACGTCCTCGACGAGGCGGGGGGCCTGCTCGAGGAGCTGGGCTACCTCGGGGGCTAGCGGGCGCCGGCGGAGACGCCGAACGCGTGTCGGGCGCCGGCGAGCGCGGCGAGCCGCTCGAGGCAGGAGCGCCGCTCTTCCGGAGCGCGAACCGGCGGCAACGGCTCCTCGGCGAACGAGCGGTCGGGGTCGAACGCCTGCGCGGCGACGATGCGGCCGGCCCGCACGGTGACGAAGCACCCCTCGGGGACTTCTCGCTTCTCGAGCTCGAGGCCCGCGTAGCGCTCGGCGAGCTCCAGGGCGTCGCGGGTGGACGCGAACAGGAGCTCCTCCTCGCCCTCGCCGATCCAGAGCGGCCGTCCGACGCCGCGGGCGAGGCAGAGGGCTCGCGGCTCGCGCTCGTCGAGCCAGGCCGTCGCCATCGACCCGTACAGCTCCGCGAGCGCGCTCAGCGGATCGGGCGCCGTCTCCACGAGGGCGAAGATCGCCTCCGAGTCGACGGTCATGCCGAGCTCCGCTCGCTCGAGCCGGTGGCGCTCGAAGAGCTCCTCGTCGTTCGCGATGATCCCGTTGTGGATCCCGACGATCGCCCCGTGGCGGATGGGGTGGTTGTTGGCGGCGAGCGACGGGTGCCCCTTGGTGTAGTCACGGACGTGCAGGAGCGCCTCCGAGGAGTCGCCGGGTATCGCGACGTCGTCCAGGAGCTCGCTCGCGCCCGTCCGCTGCTTGTGGACGACGACCGCGCCGTCGGCGCGGCGGTACGCGTACCCGACCGCGTCGGAACCGCGCTCTGCGATCGACGCGAAGAGCGCCTGCGCGGTCAGCGTCCGATCGATCGAACTGGATCTACCAAGGCTGTATCCCGCGATCCCGCACACGCTTCCGTCAGCTCCTGCACGCCCGGGCGT
>JACVSB010000247.1 GCA_014534155.1 Thermoleophilia bacterium | reverse complement strand
CCGCGGCTCGGCGAGCGTCTGGGTCGAAACGCGTGCGAGCGCGTTCGCGCGAACTTCACCTGGGAGGCCTGCGCCGACCGCTGCCTGGCGGCCTACTCCGAGCTCGTCGCGACCGGCGCGCGGTAGCCGCCGAAGGCGCTCGCCGACTCCCACACCCGGACGGCGAGGGCCTCGCCGCCGGCGGAGCGGATGGCCTCGGCGAGCCGGCTATGGAACCAGCCGGCGAGAATCTCGACCGTGACCGCCTCGGCCCCGGGCGGCTTCACGGTCTCGTCCAGGTCCGTCCCCTCGAGTGCGCCGACGGCATCGCGGAGCGCGGCCTCGACCAGGTCGAGGTCGCACACCATGCCGTGCTCGTCGAGGTTCGCGCGCTCGACGACGACCTCGACGCGGTAGTCGTGCGCGTGCAGGTCGGACTCGGGCGGCGGCAGCCACGGCATGCGGTGGAGGGCGCGAAGCGGCGCCGACGCTCCGACCTCGAAGCCGCCGCTCACACGTACGAGAGAGCGACGTGGACGAGGCCGTCGTCCCCCCGGTCGAGACCGGCGTACGCCTCGGCGACTTGCTCGCATGGGACGGTGTGCGAGCAAAGCTCCGCGAGCGGGAGTTCGTCGAGGAGCGTGCGGGTCGTCTCGAGTCGCCGCCGCCGGTCCCACCGGATCGCGCGTCCGCCGATTGTCGAGACCTGGCTGCTTCGAAGCTCGAGACGGCGGCGGTGGAAGCTCCCCCCGAGCGGGAGCGTAACCGGCTTCGACCCGTACCACGACGCGACCAGGGCGACGCCCTCGGTCGCCAGCACGCCGAGCGACTCGGCCAGGGCGGCTGGGTTGCCGCTCGCCTCGACGACGAGGTCGGCGCCACGCCCGGCCGTCGCCGCGCGCACCGCCGCGGGCAGCTCGTCGGGCGTGACCCCGTCGATCCCACAGCGCTCGGCGGTCCGGCGCCGCGAGGGCCTCGGCTCGCTGCCGACGACGACGGCACCCGCGCCCGCGAGAAGGAGAGCGGTCAGGATCCCGACGGGCCCGAGGCCGACGACGACAGCAGCCTCGCGGAGGCGAACGCCGGCGTCGAGGGAGAGCTGGAGGGCGGTCTCCACGAGCGGGAAGAGCGTCGCAGCGCGCGCGTCGGTGTCGCCCAGCGCCACCACGTCTTCGACGCCGATCACGAACCGCTCCTGGTGCGGGTGGAAGGCAAAAACGCGTGTGCCCTCCTGAATGTCGGCGTGCCCGCGGACGACCGTGCCGACTGCGCTGTAGCCATAGGTGAACGGGTACGCGAAGGTGCCGCCGAGCGCGCCGAGCGCCTCGTCGCGCGGCAAGCCCGAGTCGAGCTCGCCCCGGTAGGCGAGGAGCTCGGTCCCGCCGCTGATGCCGGAGAGCTCGGCCTCGACGAGAACCTGTCCTGGACCGGGCGCCGGGACCCCGACCTCGGCGAGGTCGACCCGGTAGGGAGCCTCGAACATGACAGCCCGGGCGGTCGCCTCGGGTTGGGGGCCGGCCGGCACCGAACTAAAGTACCGTCCCGTGGCGATTCGCGAAGTCGCAAGCCTGCCGCTAGGAACGAGCTTCGGCGAGTTCGCCCTTCACGCCTTCGAGGCCCCCACGGGACGGGTGTACCTCGCGCTCGTGCGCGGGGAGCTGGGGGACGGCCGCTCGGTTCTGACGAGGATCCACTCGGAGTGCTTGACCGGCGACGCCCTCGGCTCGCTTCGCTGCGATTGCGGCGCGCAGCTCCGCGAGGCCGCGCTCGCGATCGCCACCGAAGGCCGCGGCGTGCTCGTCTACGTGACGGGCCACGAGGGTCGCGGCATCGGCCTGGTGAACAAGCTCCGTGCTTACATGCTCCAGGACGACGGCGCGGACACCCACGACGCCAACGTCCGCCTCGGCTTCCCGCCGGACGCGCGCGACTACGGCGCGGCTGCGCACTGCCTTGCGCTGCTCGGGATCCGGTCGGTGCGCCTGCTCACGAACAACCCCACGAAGGCCGACGCCGTGGCGCGCGCGGGGATCGCCGTCGAGGCCGCCGTGCGGCTCCAGACCTCGCCGCACACGCGCAACGTCGAGTACCTGCGCGCGAAGGAGGCGAGGCTGGGCCACGTCGCCCCCGCGGGCGCGCCGCTGAACGGCGACGGGATCGGCGAGGCGACCGACGTCGCTCCTCTGCTCGGCCGCTCGCACGCACCCGAGTCGCGCCCGTACGTGATCCTGAAGTACGCGCAAACTGTCGACGGTCGCATCGCCGCCCGCCGCGGAGATGCGAGATGGATCTCGGGCGAGCCCGAGCGCCGGATCTCACACGCGCTCCGTGCCGCCTGCGACGCCGTGCTGGTCGGCGTCGGCACGGTGTCCGTCGACGACCCACAGCTGCCGGTGAGGATGGTGCCCGGGCGCTCGCCGATCCGCGTCGTCCTCGACTCGACGCTCCGCCTGGAAGCGGGCGCGCGCGTCCTGGACGAGAACGCATGGACCTTCGTCATAACCACAGAGCGCTCGAGCGAGGAGCGCCGAGCCGCTCTGCGCGAGCGTGCCGTCGGCATTCACGTCGTCGACTCCGGGCCGCGTGGCGTCGACCTGGTCGCCGCCCTCGCCGCTCTGCGGG
>JACVSB010000185.1 GCA_014534155.1 Thermoleophilia bacterium | reverse complement strand
GTGCAGGAGGAGATACGAGAGGTTCTCGGCGCCGTCCGGCGCCCGTCGCGCCTCCTCGCGCGCGATCCGCTCGAGCTCCCAGACGTTCCACTGCCGCGCGCCCCCGCGGCGGTCGTCGAGGCGGACGACGCGGCTCGTGACGGGCGAGGACTCCCTCGCCGCCTCAGAGTCGTCCGCGGGCGCCGGGAGAGGAGCGAGACGCGGCGGCTGGACTTCGGGTGGCGCGTGCGGCTCCTCTTCGCGAGGAGGTAGCTCCTCGCCGGGGCGCTCCGGGCTCGGCGGCAGGGACGGCTCCTCTTCGCGAGGAGGAAGCTCCTCGCCGGGGCGCTCCGGGCTCGGCGGCAGGGACGGCTCCTCTTCGCGAGGAGGAAGCTCCTCGCCGGGGCGCTCCGGGCCCGGCGGCGGCTCGCCGCTCGGCTCAGGGGCGGGCGCTTCCCTCGCGCGCGGCTCTGATCCGCGTTCGCCCTCGACGTCTTCGCGTGCCTCCCCGGCCGGTTCGAGATCCGTGCCGGCCGGCTCCCTCTCCTGCTCCGGTTCCGGGGTCGAACCGCTCGGCTCGACCTCCGCGGGTGGTCGCGCCTCGCGCTCGTCCGGCGACCGGACGTGCTCGGCGCGACGTTCGGCGCGGTCCGTCGTCTCGAAGGCGCCCGCCGTGCGAGCGGGCTCCGAGGATTGACCTCCGTGCCCGGCGCGTGCGGCTGCCGGGAGGGGCGGCGCGACCTCGTCAGCCTGCAGCTCGACGGGCTCGACCGTCTCTTCGAGGCGCTTGCAGTCGATGCACAGCGTCGCGTACGGCATCGCCTCGAGGCGCGCCTCCCCGATCGGGTTGCCGCAGCGGGCGCACGTTCCAAACGATCCCTCCTCGATCCGGGGCTCGACCGGTTGGTCGAGCTGCGAGCGCTCGCCTCGGCGAAAGGGCAAGCGCAGGCGAAGGCGGGAGCGCGGTCGCTCCGGCGGGGGTCGTCCGGGGGCGTTGTCCGAGACCTCCGGCGCGCGGGGGAGGGCCACGGGCGCCCGAGGCCGCGCCTCCGGAACCGTGGGTACAGGCGCCTGGGACGGCGAGAACGGTTCCCGTCGGCTGGGCGGCTCGGCAGGAAGCGGCTCCGCACCGCGCCGAGGCGGTGCGGGCGGCCGGCGCACGGAGCGCGCCGGGGCAGCGGGCTCAAAGGGCGACCACCGCGCCTCGGCGCTCCGCCAAGCCGCCCACTCGAAGAGGGATGCGATGACCCAGGCGAGGCCGACGCCGACCACGACCCAGGTCGCGCCGACGTCCGCCTGCCAGAGGACGACGGCAACCGCGATGATGAACGCGGCGAGGGCGAGGAATCGGACGAGCGACGCGCCGGACACTTACGCCCGCTCCCCCAGACCGGCTAGGAAGCCTGCGCCCCCTCGTCGCGCGCGCGGGACGAGTCCTCGCCTCCTCGCTCGTCGGCCGACTCCTCTGCCGGTCCGCCACTCTCCTCGCCGGCTCCCGCAGCATCGGGCGGCGCCTCGGGCTCGGGCGCCGACCGCCGTCCCCCAGCGCTCGTCGGGGTTCGGCGTAGAGATGCGCCGCGCGCCGGCGCCGAGCGCGCGGGCGGCGCCTCGGCGGTGGCCCCCGCGCCTGCGGGACGCCGGGCGGACTGGACGCTCTCCCGGGCAGCCTGGACGATCGCCTCCACTGTCTCGTGGACGGCCGCATCTCCGTGGCCCGCTGCGCCCAGGAGCTGCTCGGCTCCCATCTGCGCTCGCTGCACGATCGCGTCCGCCTGCGCCCGGGCCCATTCGAGGGTCTGCTCGACCTCGGCGCGCGTCGCGTTCGTGAGCTCGGTCGCCTGGTGGCGGGCCTGTTCGAGCAGGCGCGCGCCGGATGCCTCGGCCTCGCGGAGCGCCTGCGAGGACTCCCGGTTCGCGGCGGCCAGGATCTCGCGCGCCTCGTTTCGCGCCGAGTTCACGATCTCGATCCGCTGCCGCTCCGTCTCCTGCCGAATGCGGACGGTCTCCGCCTCGTGCTTTTGCAGCTCGACCTGGCGCTCTCGAATCTCCTGCTCGGCGCGCGCGATCTGCTTCGCCGCCCCTTCCTGCGCGTCGCGCTCGATCGTGTCCGCGAACTCGGCCGCTGCCCGGACGAGGTGGAGCGCGTCCATTCGGATCGCGTGCCCGGTCGGCTCGGAACCCGAGCGCGGAGCCGCCTGGAGGACGCGGAGCTGCGCCTGCAGAGCCGTCACGTGGCGGCGGAACGAATCGAACGCCTCCTCGACGCGGGCGGGGTCGTAGCCCTGCTCCGCGATCGGCAGGTCCTGCACCTGCGGAAGCGCGGTCAGCGCCGGCGCGGCTGGGGCCCGGCGCGGCTCTTGCGTTGGCATGGGACGACCTCCTCGTCCGGCGGCTTCGTCAGGGACATATTGCTAGTGATCGGCGAGGACGGCAAACAGGCTTAGCCCCTTCGTCGAACCGCGATTCCGAGCTCGCGGAGCTGCTCCTCGGGGACCGGAGTCGGCGCCCCCGTCATCGGATCGGACCCGCTCGATGTCTTCGGGAAGGCGATCACCTCTCGGATGTTCGATTCCCCTGCAAGAAGGGCGAGGAAGCGATCGAGCCCGAGCGCAAAACCGCCGTGCGGCGGAGCGCCCATGCGGAGGACCTCGAGGAAAAAGCCGAAGCGCGCCTCGATCTCGGCGTCCGAAAGCCCGAGGAAGCGAAAGACGCGCTCGAGGAGCTCCGGTCCGTGGATCCGAATCGAGCCCGAGCCGAGCTCCCACCCGTTCCAGACGAGGTCGTACGCCTGGCTGACGACGGTCGCGGGGTCGGACTCGATCCGGCCCTCGTCGCCGGGAACGACGCCCGTAAAGGGATGGTGCGAGAACGTCCAGCGCTCCTCGTCCCGGTTCCACTCGAAGAGCGGGAAATCCGTCACCCAGAGGAACGCGTCTCCGTCGCGCGGGAGCCCGAGCTCGTCCGCGACGTGGATCCGAAGCAGGCCGAGGACACGGGCGGCGAGGCTCGGCTCGTCGGCGGCGAAGAGGACGGTCGATCCGGGCGGCCCGGCGACCCTCCGCAGCTCGTCCTTCGACAGGAACTTCGCGATCGGGGAGCGAACCTCGCCGGCCTCGTCGTAGACGAGGTAGGCGAGTCCCTTTGCCCCCCACTCCTTGGCGCGCTCCTCGAGCGCGGCGAGCTCGGCGCGCGAGAGGGCCTGGGGGACGGTCAGGTAGCGGACGGCAGGCGCGCTCGCGAAGACGCCGAACGCCGAGTCGCGCGTTGCCCCGGTCGCGTCTTGGATCTCGAGGCCGAAGCGCACGTCCGGTTTGTCGGAGCCGAACCGCGCCATCGCCTCGCTCCACGGGAGACGCGGGAACGGGCGCGGCGGCGGCGTCCGCTCGAGCGCCTCGAACGACGCGGCGACCGCACCCTCGAGGACGGAGAAGACGTCCTCGCGCGAGGCGAACGAGAGCTCGACGTCGAGCTGGCGAAACTCGAATTGGCGATCGGCCCGGAGGTCCTCGTCTCGCCAGCACGTCGCGATCTGGTAGTAGCGGTCGAGGCCCGCCACCATCAGGGTCTGCTTGAAGAGCTGCGGCGACTGCGGGAGGGCGAAGAAGGTCCCGCTCTGCAGCCGGACGGGTACGAGGAAGTCCCGCGCCCCCTCGGGCGTCGATTTCGTCAGGCTCGGCGTCCAGACGTCGATGAATCCAAGCGAGTCCATGTGCCGGCGGATCGCGGCGACGACGGTGGACGAGAGCTCGAGGTTCCGCAGCATTCGCTCTCGCCGTAGGTCGAGCCAGCGGTAGCGGAGCCGAATCCCCTCCTCGACACCCTCCTCGTCGAGCTGGAACGGGAGGGGTGGGCAGCGCGAGACGATCTCGAGGCGGTCGACCTGGAGCTCGACCTCACCCGTCGCGATGTTCTCGTTCACCGCCTCCGGCGCGCGGCGGGCAACCTCGCCCTCGGCGCGGAGGACGAACTCGTTCCTAACGGCGTGCGCGGTCTTGATCGCCTCCGGCGCGCGCTCCGGGTTCACGACCAGCTGGCAGATGCCCGTCCGATCGCGCAGGTCGAGGAAGACGAGCCCGCCGTGGTCACGGCGCGCGTCG
>JACVSB010000270.1 GCA_014534155.1 Thermoleophilia bacterium | reverse complement strand
GCCTGAGGCCGATGCGCTCGTTCCCGTACGGATCGCTGATCGGCGCGATCGCGGTTCCGCTCGCCGCGACCGGCCTGGTCGTGCCCTTGATCGAGATCTCGCCCTGCACCATCACCGCGTCTCCTGTCAGCGAGAGGTCCTCGGCGCGAAAGCGAAGCTCCGGGTACCTCTCCGCGTCGAAGAACTCGGGCGACTGGAGGTGGGCCGCCAGGTTCGCGTCCTTCACGTCAACGCTCGCCACCTTGGCCGACCCGCTCAGGGTTCCCCTGCCTTCCTCGTCCACCTCGAGGCGGCCCACAAACTCGCGGAACGAGCCGCGGAAGGTTCCGGCCAGGTAGCCGACCTCGAAGCTCACGGACGAGTGGACGGGGTCGAGCTGCCACGTCCCCGCCGGCGCGAACGTCGTCGTCTCGATCGTCGTCTGGGTTGTGCTCACTGGTTCTCTCCCCCTTGGTCGTGTACTATTTGAGCGCGCAAGCTAAGGTACCACGATTACGTTGATGACGCAAGTATTGTCCCCGCAAGCGCTTGAGAGCGAGACACCTCCTGCCGTTCGTGCATGGACGCGCCTCCTGCGCGCCTATGCATCGACCACGCGGCTCCTGAGCGCCACGCTCCACGCCGAGCACGGCCTCACGATCAACGACTACGAGGCGCTCCTCATTCTCTCCCGCGCCGAGCGGCGGCGGATGAAGCGTGTCGACCTCGCGCGACGCCTCGTCCTCACGCCGTCCGGCGTCACGCGCCTGCTCGAGGGCCTGGAAGCGGCCGGTCTCGTCGAGCGCGTCGCCTGCGAGGCGGACCTGCGAGTCGTCTACGCGCAGCTCACCGACGCCGGCCTCGCCCGCCTGCGCGCCGCCTCGTGCTCGCACGTCGGCTCGATCCGTGCGCTCTTCGAGGAGGCGCTCGGCGAGCGCGAGGTCGAGGAGCTGAGCGAGCTCCTCGCGAAGCTGCCGGGCGCCGTCGCGGGCGACGAGAGCTGCACGGCCGCGTAGCCGCCGCCGAGCCGCCGCGGCACGAAGCCGCCAGGCGGGCTCTACGAAGGGAGCGCGCCCGGTGCGCCGAGGATCCGGATCCCGTTCTCGCCTGCGATCGCGCGCACGGTCGCCTCGTCCTCGGGAGTCGCCCAGGCTCGGGTCGCCGCGCCTACCGCACGCCCGAAATCGTCGTAGCGCGCCGCCGACCGCACGCGGGAGGCCGAGAGCCAGCTCGCGCCGTCCGACTCGATCCGGACCGCGCGCTCGGCGAGACGCGGCGCCGAGACGGCGTCGCCGGCGCCGAGGCGTACGGAGCGCGCGCCGATGAAGACGGTGATCGAGCCGGCGAGGACGTGGAAGCTCTCCTCGGCGTCGAGCGCGTAGAGCGGCGTCATGAGGCCCCGCTCGGGCCCGGAGCGGCGGACAACCGCGGTCGCCCCGTGGGCGAGGGCGCCGCGCAGGCCGTCGACATCCCCGAGCTCGGCTGTACCTGTCTCGATCGGCCTCATGGCAGGAGAATGACACGGCCGCTGCGACCTGCAAAGGCGGCTGGCCCGCGATTGCAGGTGCGGGAAACCGAATCGCCGGGGGAGCACGTTCGCCGCACTACCATCGGCGCCGTGGCGGCCACGGTGAGAGTCGGCACGTGCTCCTGGGCGGACGAGTCGCTCTCCCGGTGGTGGTACCCGGGCTCGGTGAGGACGGCCGAGGAGCGGCTGCGCTACTACGCGGAGCGCTTCGACACCGTCGAGCTCGACTCTACGTACTACCGCCTCCCGGACGAGGACATGGTCAGAAAATGGGTGGAGCGGACGCCGGCGCACTTCCTCTTCCACGTGAAGGCCTTCGCGGTGATGACGCGGCACCCGGCGAAGGTGGAGCAGCTTCCGCCCGAGCTCCGAGAGGCGGCCTCGCCCGACGAGCGCGGCCGGGTGGAGCGTCCGACACGGGAGCTTCGCTCCGAGATCTTCGCGCGCTTCCACAGCGCGCTGGCGCCGTTTCGCGAGGCGGGGAAGCTGGGCGGGATCCTCATGCAGTTCCCCTCGTACGTCGTCTACAAGCAGTCGTCGCTCGACTACCTCCGCTGGGCGAGGGACGAGCTCCGCGGCGACGAGATGCTCGTCGAGTTCCGTCACCGAAGCTGGCTCGACGACGAGAACCGAGAGCGTACGCTCGGCTTCCTGGAGGAGCTCGGTGCGTCGTACGTCGTCGTGGACGCGCCGAAGACGAACGCCCGAAACCTCGTCCCGACGGTGCTCGCGCTCACGAGTCCGACCCTGTACGTCCGCTTCCACGGCCGGAACGCGGCTACGTGGAACAAGCGG
>JACVSB010000125.1 GCA_014534155.1 Thermoleophilia bacterium | reverse complement strand
GTGAGGAGCTGGAGCGCGATCCCTCGCCCCATGAAGCCCGCGCCGACGAGACCGACGCGGATGGGGTTGCCCTCGCTCTCGCGCCGGGCGAGGGCGCGGTCGACGAGGATCACGACGCCTCCCGCCCGTCCAGATACGGCCACGACCTGTCCTTCTCCGAGATGACGGGGTCGCCCGGGAGCGGCCAGCGGATGGCGATCGCCGGGTCGTCCCAGCGCAGTCCCCGCTCGGCGCCGGGGGCGTAGAAGGCCGACACCTGGTAGAAGGTCTCCGTCTCGTCGGCGAGGGTCTGGTATCCGTGCGCAAAGCCCTCTGGGACGTAGAGCGCGCGCCCGTTCTCGCCGCTCAGCTCGACGCCGATCCAGCGAGTGTAGGTCGGCGAGCCCTCCCGCAGGTCGACGATCACGTCGTAGACGGCGCCCCGCGTGCAGCGGACGAGCTTCACCTCCGCGTCCGGAGGGAGCTGGTAGTGCATGCCGCGCACCGTCCCGCGCCGCCGGTTGTACGAGATGTTGCACTGCACGAGGTCGGGCGAGAGCCCCGCGTCGACGAACTCGTTACGGCACCAGGCGCGCGCGAAGAACCCCCGCTCGTCCTCGCGGCGCTCGAGATCGACGACGTACGCGCCGGAGAGGTCTGTCTCCGTGAAGATCACCGCGAAGCAGCGTACGCGTCGCGCCAGCGCAGGTTGGAGTCGAGGGCGTCGTCGGCGAGGAGGAGCTTCAGGTGCTGCAGCCGCACGTACCGGTGTCCCTCGAACTCCTCGCGCGTGAGACCGTTCGCGCGATACGCGGCGAGGATCTCGCGCGCCCCCGAGGCCGCCGTCCACCGGAGCGCGAGGTCCGGGAACGCGCGGGCGAGCTTGCCGAAGTCCACGCGGTAGCTTCGGGGGTCCGGGTCGCCCGTGCCTGCGTACTCGATCGCGCAGCCGCCCACGGCCTCTCGCACGATCTCGGCCAGCTCGCGCACGCGGTAGTTCTCGCCCTCGCGCCCCACGTTGAAGGCCTGAGCGTGGACGACGTCGCGCGGCGCCTCGAGCGCGGCCAGCGCCGCCCGTCCGATGTCCTCGGCGTGCACGAGCGGCCGCCACGGCGTCCCGTCGCTCATGATCCGGATCGCCCCGGTCGTGTACGCCCAGGCGACCAGGTTGTTCAGCACGATGTCGACGCGCATTCGGGGGGAGACGCCATAGGCCGTCGCGTTGCGCATGAAGACCGGCGAGAACGCGCCGTCGGCGAGCGCGGCCAGCGCCTCTTCGGCCCGCACCTTCGACTCGGCGTACGCCGAGAGCGGACGCAGCGGGGCGCTCTCGTCGACGGGCGCGTCCGTCCCGGACGCGCCGTACATGCTGCAGGACGAGGCGAAGACGAAGCGCGAGACGCCCGCCGCCCTCGCGGCACGCGCGAGCCCGACGGTCGCCTCGAAGTTGATCTCCGCGGTCAGCCGCGGGCTCAGCTCCCCGATCGGGTCGTTCGAGAGGGCGGCCAGGTGGACGACCCCGTCGAACCCCTCGAGTTGCCCGGCCTCGACGTCGCGCACGTCGGCGTGCAGCGCGCGCGCGGGCGGCGCGTCGGGGACGAGGTCGCAGCCCTCGTAGAAGAAGGTGTCGAGCCCGACGACCGTGTGGCCGGCAGCCTCGAAGAGCGGCGCGGTGACCGCGCCGATGTAGCCGTGGTGACCGGTGAGAAGGACCTTCACTGCGTGGAGAGCGTCTCGCGGGCGCGCCGAAGCGCGTCCTTCGTCCCGATGTCGACGAACTCCGTACCGAGGTCGACCCCTCGAACGCGCCCCGAGCGCGCGAGGAGGTCGAAGAGATCACCCGGCTCGTCATGGCCGCTGAGCCCGGCCAGGGCACCGGCGCGCGCCGCGAGGCAGCCCCATACGAGGTGCGAGCGCGGTGCCTGCGGTTTCGGCTCCACGGAGAGCACTCGCCCCTCCGAGTCCACCGTGACGACGTCGCAACGCTCGGGCTCGCGCGAGCGGAAAAGGCCGAGGACCACGTCGGCGCCGTCCGTGAGCTGGGCGACGAGCTTCGCGAACCCGTCCTCGGGCTGCCACAGGGAGTCCGGCAGGCCGATGAGGACTGTGCGCCGGCTGTCGAGGCCGGCGAGTCCGAGGAGGAGCGATTCCGAGAGCGAGCCCGGCGTACCAACGATGACCCGGGCGCCGAGGTGACGAGCGCGGTCGACGACGTCGTCCTTGTCGGGCCGTGTGACGACGCGGATCTCCGAGGGCTGAGCAGCGCGCATCCGCTCTACGACGTAGTCCATGACGGGCCGGCCGGCGATCTCGAGGACCTCTTTCGAGCCGGAGAGCGGCTGCAGGCGCTCTCCGCGTCCGGCGGCGGGGACGAGACCGACGGGGCTCAGCGGGCCTGCGCCGTTCGCATCGCCTCGCACCCTAGCTTGATGGGTACCTCGAGAGCTCTCGCGCTACGGTTCGTCGGTGCGGGTCGCGCTCGCGCACGACTGGATGACGACGTACGCGGGCTCCGAGCGCGTGGTCGAGCAGATGCTCTCCGTGTGGCCCGACGCGCGGCTCCTGACCGCCGTGTACGCGCGCGACCGCCTGCCGGAGCCGCTCCGCCGGGCGGAGCCTTCGCTGCTCCAGCGCCTCCCGCGCGCCGAGCGCTACCACCGCTTGCTCCTGCCCGCGATGCCCGCGGCGTGGCGGCTGCGCGCTCCGATTCGAGACGTCGACGCCGTCGTCGCCTCGAGCCACGCCTGCGCGAACGCCGTCAGGGTCGGCGCCGGGATTCCCGTCCTCTCCTACTGTCACACGCCCATGCGCTACGCCTGGGATTTCGGGGCGGAACGCGACCGCGTATTCGCGCCGCTCCAGCCCGGCGTCGCGGCCGTAATGGCGGCGTTTCGAGCCTGGGATCGCCGCACGGCCGGCCGGATCACCCGGTTCGTCGCCAACTCGCGGGCCGTGGCCGATCGCATCCGTCGGTTCTACGGGCGCTCCTCGCAAGTCGTCCACCCTCCCGTCCGGACGGACTTCTTCACCCCCGGCGGGGAGCGCGGCGACGAGTTCGTGTACGTCGGTCGCCTCGTGAGCTACAAGCGACCGGACCTGGCCGTCGCCGCCTTCGCGGGTCTCGCCACACGGCTCCTCGTCGTCGGCGAAGGTCGTCTGGCCGCGCGCCTGCGCGCGAGCGCGCCGCCCAACGTCCGCTTCCTCGGCGAGGTGAGCACCGAGGAGCTGCGGGCGATTCTGCGGCGCTCGCGCGCGCTCGTCTTTCCCGGCGAGGAAGATTTCGGGATCACCATGGCGGAGGCGCAGGCGTGCGGGACACCGGTTGTCGCCTTTCGAGGCGGAGGCGCCCTCGACATCGTCGAGGACGGGGTCTCCGGGTGGCTGGCGGAGCGGCAGACCGCCGACGACGTCCGCCGGGCCGTGCTGCGGGCGCTCGCAGAGGAGCTGGACGGCACCGAGATCCGTCGCCGGGCCGAGCGGTTCTCGCACCTTCGCTTCCGCGAGGAGATCCGGGACGCGGTCGCGCAGATGGTCGACGACGAGCGCACGAGGTCGCCGTCCGCCGCCTCGGCTCTCCGCGCCCGCGGCGCGGGAGACTAGCCGCGCGTTTGCTCGGCGCGCGCCGCGCGTCGCGGCGCCGCGTACCCGCGCAGCGACCCCCAGAGGGTCGCCGTCGCGTCGCGGTTCCCGAGGAGGGAGTAGACCGCGATCCGGGCGAGGAGCCCCGCAGAGAGGCAGGCGAGGGTCGCGCGTGCCCGAAGCGGCGACATGTTGCGCCGGATCATCGCCCCTTCTGAGCGCCCGATCAGCTCGGCCCGCCGTGGGCTGCCCCAGCTCTTCGACGTCGTGCCCTGGCCGACATGGACGAACTCGGCGTCGTGCGCGAACCACACCTTCCAGCCCAGGCGCCCGGCGCGCCAGCAGACGTCGAGGTCCTCGGCGTACATGTGCAACCTCTCGTCAAAGCCGCCGAGCGCCTCCCAGGCCTGCGAGCGGACGAGCATCACGGCGCCGTCGGCGGCCTGGATCTCGCGCGAGCTCGCATGGCTCCAGTGCGTGCTCCAGCGCGGCTGCCAGCGGTCGGGGACGAACCGGCTCAAGCCCGAGGCGCGGACGAGCGCGACGGCCGGGGTGTGAACCGGTACGACGTTTCGCTGCAGCGACAGGTCCACGTTCAGGAGGCGGGGCACGGCGACGCCGACACGCGGGTCGTCGAGCGCTGAGAGGAGGCGCGCCACCGAGCCGGGCCGGTGGACGAACGCGTCGCTGTTCACGAACAGGTAGGCCCGGCCGGGAAGGGCGCGCGCGCCCGCGTTCACGGCTCGAGCGAAGCCGACGTTCGTCGGGAGCACGACGAGGACGCAGTCCTCGAGCTCGCGCTCGATCCGCGCACGCTCGCCGTCGGTCGAGCCGTTGTCGACGACGACGATCCGACCCGAGGGGACCCCGTCGTCGACGAGCGCAGCCACGCTGCGACGCGTGAGATCCGCGGTGTTCGAGTTCGGGATGACGACGGTGACGTCCGAGAGCTCGTCGCGCTGCTCCCTCATCGCGGCCTATCCCGGCTCCAGCCCGCGAACGACACGGGTCGGCCGTTCCTCGGTGATCTCTGCGGCCACGCCGTCGCCGAGCCGCCTGCGCACGAGGGCGGTCGCCTCGCGGAGGTGAACGCGCCGGCGGCGGGCGCCGTGAGCGTCGCTCGCGAGGAGATCCGCTCGACCGGTATCGACGAGCCGCCAGGCAGCGGCCGCCACCTCCTCGCCCCAGCGCCCGACGAGGCTGGGCGCGACAACCTGGACGAGCGCGCCCTCCGTTCGCAGCGAGTCGACGGCGGAGACGTGCCGTTGCACGGCGCGCGAACGTTCCGGGTGGGCGAGCACCGGGGCGAGGCCGAAGCCGGTCACGCGCGCGACGAGAGTCTCGAGGACGGACGCCGTGGCGTCGGGGAGCGCCTCGACCAGTAGGTAACGGCCGGCGATCGCCCGCGAGGCGAGCTCGTCCTCGGGCAGTGCCGCGACGTGCCCCGGGCTCACCTCGGCCGCGAGCGTGATCGCGAGCGCGACACCCGCCGAGTCGAGCTCGGCGCGAAGCTCGCGCAACCGTTCGACCGCCTCGTCGCGCGATGTCGGGAACTGGCGCGAGAAGTGGGGCGTGCAGACGGCAGCGATCACGCCCTCTGCCTCGAGCGCGTGCGCGAGAGCGAGCGACTCGGAGAGGTTTCGGGGGCCGTCGTCGAGGCCCGGAAGGAGATGGCAGTGGGTGTCGATCATCGAGAACCGTCCGAGGCGGCCTCCTGCCAGACCCTGCAGAGGCCGCGAGCAGTCTCGTCCCACGAGTAGCGCGCGACGGTCTCCTCGCCGCGTCTTCGCAGCTCGCTCCGGAGCCTCTCGTCGCTCGTCACCCGCCGGATCGCCTCGCTCCACGCGTGCTCGTCGTCGGGCGGCACGAGCAGCGCTCCGCTGCCCGAGATCTCCCGGACGGCGGGTATGTCGCTGGCGAGTACCGGGCAGCCGCGCGCCATCGCCTCGAGCGGCGTGAAGCCGAACCCCTCGTACCGGGAGGGGAGGGCGAGGGCGGTCGCCTCTCGATACAGGCCGTCGAGCTCCGCGTCCCCCGGCCCTTCGACAACGGCGATCCGGTCGCGCCCCGCCGCGCTCTCGATCGTGGCGCGAAGCTCGGCGTAGCCGTCCCCCCGGCGACCGGCCAAGACGAGGCGCTCCGGGGAACCGGCGCGATCGAAGGCGCGGACGAGGAAGGCGACGTTCTTCTTCAACGTCAGGTCGCCCACATAGAGCACGAACGCGTGCTTCCCGCCGCCCGCGTCCCGCGCGCCAACGACGCTCCCCGC
>JACVSB010000375.1 GCA_014534155.1 Thermoleophilia bacterium | reverse complement strand
GCGAGCCGGGCAGCTCGTTCTACGTCCTGCTCGACGGCACGGTCGAGATTTCCCGCGCGGGCGAAAACCTCGGAACGCGTTCCCGCGGTGACTTCTTCGGAGAGATCGCGCTCCTCGCCCACTCCGCCCGCACCGCGTCCATCAGGACGACGTCGCCGGCGAGAGCGCTCGTCATCCCGGCTCGTGCCTTTCGCGCGCTGATCGGGCGGCAGCCGGAGCTGCAGCTGAAGGTGCTGGAGGCGCTGCGCGAGCGGGTGTAGCGCCGCTCGCCGCCGGCGAGGGGGAGTGCCGGAATGGCGAAGCCGCCGACGTCGTTTCCGAGTGACGTGACGGCACGCTCGCTCGAACCGCGCGAGGTCTGGAAGATGGCGCAGCGCGGCGAGGTCCGCCTGCTCGACCTGCGGACGGAGGTCGAGCGTCGGCGGTACGGCGCCCCGCCGGGAGCCGTTCCCGTCTCGCTCGCGCGGCACGTGCTCAAGCCGGAAGAGGGCGCGATCTACCTCTGTCAGCACGCCGTGCGGTCGAAGCTCACCCTCCGCCGCGGCGCGGCCGAAGTCGCCGGGGGGTTCGCGGCGTGGCAGCGAGCCGCGCTTCCGATCGAGAGGATCGCGTAACTCATGCGAACGACCAGCGAGGAGAATCGATGAAGCTCGAAGGTATTCACCACGTCACCGCGATCACCGCCGACGCACCGCGAAACGTCGACTTCTATTCGCAGGTGCTGGGGCTGCGGCTGGTCAAGAAGACCGTCAACCAGGACGACCCGACGGTGTACCACCTCTTCTACGCCGACGAGGACGGCTCGCCAGGGTCCGATATCACCTTCTTCGAGTATCCCGGCGCCCGGCAGGGCCGCGCCGGAGCGGGCATGGTGCACCGCGTCGTGTTCCGCATCGCGGGCGACGACGCCCTCTCCTTCTGGGACGAGCGCCTTCGCCGCGAAGACGTCGCCGTCGAGCGAGACGACTCCTCGCTCCGCTTCGCCGACCCGGAGGGACTCGGCCTCGAGCTGCGCGCTTTCGAGTCAGAGGACACACCGCTCGTCGCGCTCCACCCGGAGATTCCACGCGAGTTCGCCCTGCAGGGATTCGACGCCGTTCGTGCCTACGCGCGCGACCCCGAGCGGAGCCGCGCGTTCCTCGAGGGGACGCTCGGCTTCCGCGGGGCAGGGGATACCGCGTGGGAGGCGCGCGGCGAGG
>JACVSB010000068.1 GCA_014534155.1 Thermoleophilia bacterium | reverse complement strand
GGCGAGCGCCTGCACGAGTGCCTCCGCCGTCCGCTCAGCCGCCCCGCCCGGCGCGGCGGCGCTCGGGCGCGAGCGGCGAAGGAGGGACGAGTCGGGCAGGCGATAGGTTCCGCCCTCGGGCTGGAGCGCGGGAAAGAGCGGGGGCTCCTCGGGTGGCGGCGGCCCTCGGCGCTCCTCCGGCTCGGGCTCGGGCTCGGTCAGCCCCTCGAGCAGGGCGGGAGGGGCGGCGACGCTCGGCGCCTCCGCGACGACGTCGGGGAATGCCTTCTCGCCGTCCACGGGCGGGGCGAGAGCGGAGCGCGGCTCGCGCTCGGCTTGCTCGGCGGACGCCTCGCGCGCGAAGGCGGGGCGCGCCACGGTGGCCGCCATTCCGCCGGCGGCGCGGGCCGCACGGGCCGAGCGGCGCAGGAGCGCGCCGATCGAGGCGCCGGTGAGGAGGAGGACGCCGGCCGTGAGCGCGAACGCGCCCAGGAGGAACGTCCCGGTGGACCCCAGGAGTCGACCGAGCACGGCCTCGACGAGCTCGCCCGCCGCCCCTCCCCGGCTGCCGTTCAGGACCGCGAGGAGCCCGGCGGCACAGAGCACGAGCCCCGTCCGGAACGGGCGGAGGTCGACGAGGCGCGAACGGGCGACCATCAGGGCTCCGACGACGAGGAGCGCCGGCGGGAGCGCGAAGCGCGCATCGTCGACGAAGCGCTCGAGCGCGCGCGCGACGTTCTCGCCCACGAGGCCGCCGTCCCAGCCGAGCAGGAGGACCGAGGCGAGGAAGAGGCCGAGGATGAAGAGCGCGAGGCCGACGAGCTCGGGATGCGAGCCGCGGGTGCGCTCCCGTCGCCTCGCCTTGCGCACGCGGGCGGGGCTCTTCGGGCGCACCTTCCTGGCCGGACGCTTCTTCCCCGCCACGTCCCCGTATTCGCGCACCGCGGCGCGCCTCCTTCCGAGGCCGGCCTGGCCTCGCGGCTAGGGGAAGGTCGAGAGCCGCTCGACGAGGAGCTCGATGAAGCGCGCGCCGTCCACGCGCACGCCCACGTGCACGTTGGGGTCGTGCCCGCTGCGGCGCCAGAGGTCGACGACCGTCCGGCCGCGGCAGAGCTCGGAGCCGCACTCGACGGCGACATGCCGGTGCGCCGTCTCCACGAGGTCGTCGCGGAAGGCGTGGGCGAGCGCGAGCGCGTCGTGGATCGGAGACCCGTCGAGCCCGTAGGTGCGCACGTGGTAGCCGTGGAAGAAGTCGAAGAGCTCGGCCACCATGCGCCCCGTCCGCCCGGTCGCGCGAAGGCGTTCGGCGTGCTCGCGTCGCATGAGGGCGCGATGCGTGACGTCGAGGCCGACCATCGTGGTCTCGAGCCGGCTCGCGAAGACCCGCTGCGCGGCCTCGGGATCCGCCCAGATGTTGAACTCGGCGGCCGGGGTGATGTTTCCCTCGGCGATCGAGCCGCCCATCGCGACCACGCGCTCGAGCCGATCCTCGACCTCGGGATAGCGGGCGAGGAGAAGAGCGACGTTCGTGAGAGGTCCCGTTGCGACCAGGGTGACGGGACGCTCGTGCTCGAGGATCCGGCGCGCCAGGAAGTCGACCGCGTGCGCGTCGACCGGACGGCCGACGGGCTCGGGGAGGTCGGGCCCTTCGAGACCGCTCTCGCCGTGCACGTGGGCGGCCACGGACGGCTCGCGCACGAGCGGGCGGTCGGCTCCCGCGGCCACGGGAACGTCGGCGCGGTCGACGAACTCGAGAACGCGGAGCGCGTTCCCCGTCGTCTTCGCGAGCGTCTGGTTCCCGGCCACGGTCGTGACGCCGAGGAGGTCGACCTCCGGGCTCGCGAGCGCAAGCAGGAGCGCGATGGCGTCGTCGTGGCCGGGATCGCAGTCGAGGAGGAGCGGAACGGTCATCGGGGCGCCAGGATGGCCTCGACCTCGGCGGCCGTGGGAAGCGATGGCTGCGCTCCCGGCCGGGACGCCGTGATCGCGCCGGCCGCGCACGCGCGCCGGAGCGCTTCCGCGTGCGGGCGGCCCTCGAGGAGGGAGACGACGAGGCACGCGCAGAACGCATCTCCGGCGGCGGTCCCGTCGACCGCGCGCACGGCCGGCGGCGCGGCCCGTGCGACCTCCTCCCCGCCCTCGAGCAGGAGCGCACCCTCCGCGCCGAGCGTGAGCGCGAAGAGGCCGCCGAGCGGGCTCGAGCCCAGCGCGTCCAGCTCGAACGAGTTCGCCACGATCAGCTCGCAGCGCGCGAGCGTCTCCTCCGGGACGGTGCGCGCCGGCGCCGCGTTGAGACAGAAGAACCCGTCCGCCGCCTCTGCGGCGGCGGCGACCGTCTCCAGCGGGACCTCGAGCTGGCAGAGGACGGCGTCGGCGCCGTCCACGCGAGCGTCGGCAGGGGTCAGCTTGCGGTTCGCGCCGGGCGCGACGACGATCTCGTTCTCGCCGCCGCGGTCGACGAGGATGAGCGCGACCCCCGTCGGCTCCCCGTCCACCACCCGGACGCCCGTGAGGTCGACACCGGCCTCCTCGAGGCCGGCGAGCGCAAGCCGGCCGTGCTCGTCGGCGCCGACGCAGGCGACGAGCCGGACGTCGGCGCCGAGCCGCGCGGCGGCGACGGCCTGGTTCGCGCCCTTCCCTCCGGGGACGCGCTCGAGCTCGGCGTCCGTGACGGTCTCCCCCTGACGCGGCAGGCGCTCGCAGAAGGCCACGAGATCGAGGTTCACGCTCCCGACGACGGTCACGGCCGGCGCCACGAGTCAGGCAGCGAGCGCGCGCAGGTCGTCCGCCGCGGCCCCGTAGAGGTTCTCGCGGAGGTCGAAGAGCCCAGCCCAGAGCGACAAGCGGTCCGGGGGCGAGCCGACGCGGGCGGCGGCGTCGAGGCCCTGGAGGGCGCGCACGAAGACGGCGAGCTCCAGGTAGACCTGGGCGACGCGGCCGGGGCAGGCCGAGACGCCGGCCCGGCGGAGGACGTCGCGCCACTCGAGGACTTCCCCGGCGCCCGGCTCGCCGTACCAGGAGCGCCCCTCCGCCCCGTCGGGCTCGAGCTCGAGGAGGAAGCGGCCCAGCGGCTGCTCGAGACCTGCGAGCGCCGTCTCCACGCGTTCCGCGGCCCGGCGGAGCGCTGCCTCGCGCCGACCGGCCGTGGTGGGCGTCGGCTCGCCGCGCGCCCAGCTGTCGAGCAGCCGGCAGAAGGCGAGCGCCGAGACCTCGGTTGCGCCGAGCGACTGGATGAGCCTCGTCGTCGTGCCGGCGGAGACGCCGTACTCGCGCAGGAGGCCCGCCCGCGTGTCTCCGTTGCGCCTCTCCACTCGTCTAGTACTACAGCACCCGCGCGGCCTGCGCAGCGTGGCGCCCCGCCGCGGCGGCCGGGCGTCGCGTCCTCGCCGCCTCTCGTCCGGAGCTACACCTCGACGACGACGGGCAGGATCATCGGGCGCCGGCGGGTCCGCTCGTAGACGAGGCGCCCGACCGCGTCGTGGATGTGTTCCTGTAGGAGCTTCAGCTCGACGATGCCGCTGTCGAGGCACCCGCGCACCGTCTGCTCGACCTCCGCCGTCGCCTCGGCGAAGAGCGGTCCATCGGGCTCGGCGAAGCCGCGCGCCACGAGCTCGGGCGTCGCGTGGCGGCGTCCGTTCTCGGAGCCCACGGTGACGACGACGATGAGAACGCCGTCTTCCGAGAGGTGCCTGCGGTCCCGCAGCGCCACGTCGCGCACGTCTCCGACGCCGAGCCCGTCCACGAAGGTGCTCCCCACGTCGACACGATCGACGAGCCGTGCCCGTCCGTCGGAGAGCTCGACCACCGACCCGTTCTCGGCGACCACGATCCGGTCGTCCGCGAGTCCCGCCTCGCGCGCCAGCCGCGCGTGCGCCACGAGCATGCGCGCCTCCCCGTGCACGGGCATCACGTTCCGCGGACGAAGGAGCGAGAGGACGAGGCGTAGCTCTTCTGCGTTGCCGTGCCCCGACGAGTGCACGGGCGCGATCTCCTGGTGGAGGACCCGCGCGCCGGATTTCGTCAGCCGGTTGATCGTGTCGTGCACGCGCAGCTCGTTCCCCGGCACCGGCTTCGCGGAGATGATCACGGTGTCCCCCGGATCCACCCCGACGTGGGGATGATCCCCGTAGGCGATCCGCGTGAGGGCCGAGAGCGGCTCGCCCTGGCTTCCGGTGCAGATGATCATCGTCTCCTCGGGAGGCACGTCCTCCAGGTCGGTCGGCTTGACCAGCAGCTCGTCGGGGACGTCGACATAGCCGAGGTTGCGTGCGATGTTCACGTTCTTTCGGAGCGAACGCCCCACGAGCGAGACCTTCCGGCCGACGTCCATCGCGACGTCGATCGCCTGCTGCACGCGGTGCACGTTCGAGGCGAACGAGGCCACGAGCACGCGGCCTTCGACGCCGGGGACGATGTGCCGGAACGCCTCTCCCACCGTGCGTTCCGAAGCGGTCACGCCCGGGCGCTCGGCGTTCGTCGAGTCGCCCAGCAGGAGGTCGACCCCCTCGTTTCCGAGCTGGGCCAGCCGGCCGACGTCCGTGCGGAACCCGTCCACCGGCGTGTGGTCGATCTTGTAGTCGCCGGTGTGCACGATCCGTCCCCCGGGGGTGTCGAGGACGACCGCGACCGAGTCCGGGATCGAGTGGGCCACGCGGACGAACTGGACGCGGAAGGGGCCGATCTCGACGGCGCCGCGCTCCGGCTCCGCCTCGATCAGGTCGGCCGCGCGCAGGAGACCGTGCTCGTCCAGCTTCGACTTCACGAGCCCGAGCGTGAGACGGGTCGCCCACACCTCGGGAGCTCCGATCTCGCGCAGGAAGTACGGGAGCGCTCCCACGTGGTCCTCGTGGCCATGCGTGAGGACCACGGCGCGGACCTCGTCGCGGCGGTCGCGCAGCGGCCCGAAGTCCGGCAGCACGAGGTCGACGCCGAGGTGCTCGTCGCGCGGGAACGAGAGGCCGGCGTCGACGACGACGAGGCCGTCCTCGCTCTCGATCAGGGTCATGTTCTTGCCGACCTCGCCGAGGCCGCCGAGCGGCGTGATGCGCGTCCAGCTGGGGGGCACGTTGGGCGAGTCTACCCCGGCGCGGACGAGGGCTTCGGCTGCCAGGCGGGCTGCAGATCGTCGCCGTCCTGCCGCGTCAGGCGAACCGTCCGACCCCCCGCGGCCTTGACGAGGTAGATCTCGAAGTCGCGGGCCCCCGTGTGCGCGCGCGCGAAGACGAGGACGCGTCCGTCCGGAGACCAGGCGGGATCCGTGTCGTAGCGCCGGTCCTCGGTCACGCGCCGGAGATCGCTCCCGTCCGGCCTCACGACGTAGATCTCCGGGTTGGCGTCGCGCTGGCTCGCGAACGCGATCAGGTCGCCCCGCGGCGACCACGCCGGCACGCCGTCGCCGAGGCGGTGGTCGGTGACGCGGACGACGTTCCCCCCGTCGGCGTCCATCACGTACACGTCCACGTTCCCGCCCCGGCGCGACTCGAACGCGAGCCGCCGCCCGTCCGGGGACCAGGAGGGGAAGAAGTCGTCGCCCGGGTTCTCGGTCAGCCGCTGCACGTTCCCGCCGCTCGCGTCCATGACGTAGATCTCGGGGTCGCCCTCGCGATCGCTCGTGAAGGCGATCCGGCGCCCGTTGGGCGACCAGGCGGGGAAGGTCTCGGCTGCCTGCGTGCGCGTGAGCTGCACCGGGTGGTGGCCGTCGGCGTCCACGGCGTAGATGTCCGGCTTCTGCCCGGCGGTCTGGCCGGCGTACGCGAGGCGCCGCCCGTCCGGCGCCCAGGTCGGCGCCGTCTCGTCCCCCGACCCGCGGGTGACGGCCCGCTCGTCGCTCCCGTCGTCGGCCATCACGTAGATGTCCCAGTCGCCGTCGCGGTTCGACGTGAACGCGATCTCGGTGCCGCTCGGCGTGATTCCCGCGTCCTTCGCGGTGTAGTCCGGGCCGCTCGCACACCCGGCGAGGCCGAGCGCCGCGAGCGCGACCGCGCCGAGCCTAGGCCGGTGCAGCTGCGAGCGCTCCCGCGCGCGCGAGCGCCGCGCGGATACGCCGCTTCTCGTCCTCCGAGGCCTCGACGAGCGGAAGCCGCAGCCCGCCCACGTCCCACCCGGTCATGGCGAGCGCCGCCTTGATCGCGATCGGGTTGACCACGACCTTCAGGAGCTCGTACGCGGGCTCGAGCTCCTCGTCCAGGCTGCGCGCGCCGTCGGCGTCGCCCGCGCGGAAGCGACGGACCATCTCGCGGACCTGCGGCCCGAAGACGTGCGTGTGGACGCACACGCCGCCCCGGCCGCCGAGCTCGAGGAAAGGGAAGACGAGGTTGTCGTCGCCGGCGTAGAGGTCGAGGCCGATCTCGTCCACGATCCGGCGCGCTTGCGCGCGGTCGTCGTTCGCCTGCTTCACGGCCCGTACGGTCGGGATCTCCGCCAGCTCCGCGAGCGTCTCGGGCTCGATGTTGACGACGACGCGCCCGGGGATGTTGTAGACGACGATCGGGCGATCGCTCGCGGCCGCCACGGCGCGGAAGTGCTCCACGATCCCGCGCTGCGGCGGCTTGTTGTAGTAGGGCGTGACGACGAGGAAGCCGTGAGCGCCGAGCTCGTGCGCCTCTGCCGTCAGGTGCACGGAATGGCTCGTCGAGTACGTCCCGGTGCCGGCGATCACCGTCGCCCGTTCGCCGACCGCCTCGAGCGCCGCTGCGACGAGCTCCAGCCGCTCCGCGTCCGTGAGCGTCGGCGACTCCCCCGTCGTCGCCGCCACGACCACCCCGTCGGAGCCCGTCTCGACGAGGTGCTCGCAGAGGCGCCGGAAGCAGTCGAAGTCGATGCGCCCGTCGCGGTCGAAGGGCGTGACGACCGCGGTCAGGATGTCCCCGAGCACCGGCGGGATTGTAGTCGCCGGCGCCGAGGGCGAGCGCGCCGAAGGCGCGGCTCCCCTACAGGAGAGACTCGAGGCCGACGGTCACGCCGGGCGGCAGCGTCGGCAGGCGCTCCAGCGCGAGCAGGACGCCTGGGACGAACGCCTCGCGCGAGAGCGTGTCGTGGCGGATCGTGAGCACCTGCCCCTCGCCCCCGAGCAGGACCTCCTGATGGGCGACGAGACCCGGGAGGCGGACGCTGTGGATGGGGACGTCGCCGCCGAGCGCGCGCGCCGTCGCCTTCGCCGTCCCCGAGGGAGCGTCGGCCTTGGTCTCGTGGTGGAGCTCGACGATCTCGGCGCGCGGGAGCACCCGGGCGGCCTCCGCGGCGAAGCGCATCATGAGCACCGCGCCGACCGCGAAGTTGGGGGCGAGGAAGCAGGCGAGCGAGCGCCCTCGGGCGAGCTCGTCGAGCGCGGCGACGTCGCCGTCCGCGAGGCCCGATGTCCCCACGAGGCAGGGCACGCCCGCCGCCAGGCAGCGCTCGACGTTCTCGCGCGCCGCGTCGGGGCGCGTGAAGTCGATGGCGGCGTCGTGGCCGTCGGGTCGCCAGTCGTCTCGGCGACCGGCCGGATCTACCTGATGCCCGGCCGCCTCGAGCCGCGGCCCGAGCACCGACCCGACCCGGCCGCGCGCGCCGAGGAGGAGAACGCGGCTCACGCGGCGGCAAGCGCCGGCGCGACCCGCTCGACGCCCGCCCGGAACTCGACCTCGCTCGTGCCGATTCCGGCCACGGACAGCTTCTCGGGCGCGAGGAGAAGCTCCGCGAGCTGGGCGACACCGGCGGGATCGACCGCCTCGATCTCGGCGACGATCTGGTCGAGCGAGAGGAGCTCCGAGTCCGTCACGAGAGACTTGCCGAGACGGCTCATCCGGTTCGACGTCAGCTCCATGGCGAGCATGATCCGCCCCTTCAGGTTCTCCTTCGCCCGCTCCACCTCGTCCTCGCGCACCTCGCCCGCCGCGACCGCGGCGATCTCCGTAGCGACGATCTCCATGCAGGACGCGATGTTCTCCTCGCGCGTCCCCACGTACACGCCGATCTGCCCGGTGTCGGCGTATTGGGAGGCGAAGGTGTAGACGGAGTAGGCGAGCCCGCGCTTCTCCCGGATCTCCTGGAACAGGCGCGACGAGGCGGAGCCGCCGAGGATGCCGTCCAGGATCAAGGCCGTGAACCGG
>JACVSB010000260.1 GCA_014534155.1 Thermoleophilia bacterium | reverse complement strand
CCACACCGCGGTCGTCGTGGCCGCGGGCGCCCTCGCGAAGGCCCTCCTCGTCACCGTCGGCGTCACGCTCGCAGCACGGGTGGTGGGGGAGGACCTGGAGCAGCGCGTGGACGAGGCGCGCAGCGAGCGTGACACCGTGGGCGGGATCGTCGAGGCCCGTGCGCGCGGCGTCCCGCCCGGGCTCGGCTCCTACGCGACGAGGGAGGAGCGGCTCGACGCCCGTCTGGCGGCGGCGCTCATGGGAACGCAGGCGGTCAAGGGCGTCGAGGTCGGCGCGGGCCTCGCGCTCGCCGGCCTGCGGGGAAGCGAGGCGCACGACGAGATCTTCCGCGACGAGCGCGGGTACTACCGCGAGACGAACCGTGCGGGCGGGATCGAAGCCGGCGTCTCGAACGGTGAAGAGATCGTCGTCCGGGCGGCGATGAAGCCGCTCCCGACGCTCATGCGCCCGCTCCGCTCCGCGGATCTCGAGACGGGCGAGCCCGGCGAGGCGCTCGTCGAGCGCTCCGACGTCGCGGCGGTCGAGGCGCTGGCCGTCGTGGCCGAGGCGTGCCTCGCCTGGGAGCTCGCCGCAGCCGCGCGGTCGAAGTTCGGCGGGGACGCGCTCGTCGACTTCGTCGGCGCCTGGCGCGCGTACCTCGGCCGCATCCCGTGGTCGCCCCGGTAGGCGCGCTCGGACGGCACCTGGCCCTCGTCGGCTTCATGGGCGCGGGCAAGACGGCGGTGGGGCGGGAGGTCGCGCGACTCGCGCGGCGGCCCTTCCTGGACACGGACGAGGAGATCGTCCGGCGCCACGGTCCGATCCCCCGCCTCTTCGCCGAGCAGGGCGAGGCGGGGTTCCGGGCGCTCGAGGAAGCGGTCGTGGCCGAGGCGCTCGCGGCGGACGAGCCGTCCGTCCTCGCCCTGGGCGGTGGGGCCGTCACGGCCGGGGCGACGCGGGCGCGGCTCGCGCGCCGGGCCTTCAGCGTCCACCTCCGCGTGGAGCCGGACGAGGCCTGGGCGCGCGTGCGGGGAAGCGACCGCCCGCTCGCGCGCGACGCCTCGCGTTTCCGGGCGCTCTACGAGGAGCGGCTCCCGCTCTACCGGCGCGTGGCGGCGTCCGAAGCAGGGGACGCGGACGGCGTCCTCCTCGGCTCCCTCGCCGTCGAGGTCGCGCGCGGTAGCGCGGCGAGCGTGGCGGCGCGGCTTCCCGGGGCAGGGCGCGTCGCCCTCGTCGTCGACGAGCGCGTGCACACGCGACACCCGCTTGCCCTTGCCGGACGAGAGGTCGAGACGCACTCGGTGCCGCCTGGCGAAAAGGCGAAGCGGCCCGCCGTCGCCCAGCGGCTCTGGCGCGGGCTTACGATCGGGCGCGACGGCGCCGTCGTCGCGCTCGGCGGCGGCGCGACGACGGACCTCGCCGGGTTCGTCGCCGCCACCTACGCGCGCGGCGTCCCGTGGCTTGCGGTGCCGAGCACGCTCGTGGGCCAGGTCGACGCCGCAATCGGGGGCAAGACGGGGATCGACCTCCCGGGGGGGAAGAACCTCGTCGGGGCCTTCCACTTCCCGCGCTCGGTCGTGGTCGACCCGGACCTCCTCGCGACGCTCCCCGAGCGGGAGCGCAGGCAGGGGATGGCCGAGGTCGTGAAGACGGGGCTCCTCGCGGGCCGGGCGACGTGGGAGCTTCCGCAGGCCGAGCTCGTTCGCGCCTGCGCGGCCTTCAAGTGCGCGGTCGTTCTCTCCGACCCCTTCGAGGAGGGTCGCCGGGCGATCCTCAACCTGGGGCACACGTTCGCGCACGCGCTCGAGGCCGCGTCGGAGTACAGGCTCCGTCACGGTGACGCCGTCGCCCTCGGGCTTCTCGCCGCGCTTCGGCTCTCCGGCCAGCCGACGGACGTCGTCGAGGAGGTGCTGCGCCCGGCGCCCGTCCGGGTCGACCGCGAGCGCGCCTGGGCTGCGCTCGGGCGCGACAAGAAGGGGGTGGGAGGCGAGGCACGGCTCGTCCTGCTCGAGCGGCCGGGCGAGCCGCAACACGGCGTCGCCGTGCCCGAGCACGACGTCCGGGCCGCCTTGGACGCGCTCATCCGGGACTAGACTCGCGGGGTGCAGGTCGCTGTCCTGAACGGCGTGAACCTGAACGCGCTCGCCGACCGCGACCCCGACCTCTACGGCGGCCTCTCCCTCAACGAGCTCGAGAACCGCATCTACCGCTGGGCCCGCGAGCTCGGCCTCACGGCCCGCTGCCTGCAGACGAACCACGAAGGCCAGTTCGTCGACTGGTGCCACGAGGCTCGCGGGTGGGCAGCCGGCGTGATCGTGAACCCCGGCGCGTGGACCCACTACAGCTACGCGATCCGCGACGCCATCGAGCTCCTCCACCGCCCCGTCGTCGAGGTCCACCTCTCGGACCCGAGGAAGCGCGAGGAGTGGCGCCGCCACTCCGTCCTCGAGGAGGTCGTCTCCGCGCGCGT
>JACVSB010000248.1 GCA_014534155.1 Thermoleophilia bacterium | reverse complement strand
GAACTTCGTGCTCGCGCTCGCCGCCGGGCCCGAGGTCAGGCGCGTCCTGGAGCGATACGATCGGCGTCTGCGGACGGAGATCGTATGGGCCTGACCCGTCTCACCCTCGCGGCCCTCGTCGCCGCTCTCGCCGTGGTTCCCGCGGCCGACGCCTCGCTCGCGGACGGGGTCAGATACCTCCGCGCGCAGCAGAACGGGGACGGCGGCTTCGGCGAACCGGGGGCGCGCTCGGACGTCGGCTTGACCGCATGGGCGGTCCTGGGCCTCCGGGGAGCGGGCGCCCATCCGAGGCGGACCGAGGCCGCCGCCGACTTCCTCGTCGGTCGCCGCGACACCGCGGTCACCGATCTCGAGCTTCGGATTCTCGCCCTCGATGCGCTCAGCCGGGGCGTCGGCTCGCTCGCCCGCAAGCTGGCGAGCCATCGGAGGTCCGACGGCCGCATCGGCCCGACCGTGAACTCGACGATCTGGGGGATCCTGGCCTTGCGAGCGGCCGGGAAGCCCGCCGGCCGCGCAACCGTTCGCTGGCTCCTCGCGCGCCAGCGCCCGGGCGGCGGCTGGGGCTGGTCGCCGCGGGGCGCCGCCGACTCGAACGACACCGCCGCCGCCGTGCAGGCGCTTCGTGCCGCCGGGGTCCGCGCGCGGGCTCGACCCATCCGGCGAGGGCTGCGCTTCCTGCGCTCGCTCCAGAACCGCAACGGCGGCTTCGAGCTCACGGCCGGGCGCGGATCGGACGCTCAGTCGACCGCCTGGGCGATCCAGGCGTTCCTCGCCGCGCGCGCGCGCCCGGGCGCCGAGGCGTTTCGCTACCTCCGGCGGCTGCAGCGGCGGAACGGGAGCTACCGCTACAGCCGCGCATTCGCGACGACGCCCGCGTGGGTGACGGCGCAGGTGCTCCCCGCGCTCGCGCGGCGCCCGTACCCGTTCCGCTAGTCCGCGCCGGCGGGCCGCCGTCCGGGTCGACGCTCGTGGAGTAGGCTGGGCCGCATGCGCGAGGCCGCTCGTACGGCCGTCGTCCTCACCGTGGGGAACGAGCTTGTCTCGGGCGACGTCGAGAACACGAACGGCTCCTGGCTTGCCCGCCGTCTCGCCGGGCGCGGAGTCGAGGTGAAGCTGATCGCCGCGGTGCGTGACGACGTGGAGGCGATCGCGGCCTTCCTGCGCTTCGAGCACGCCCGCTGCGACTACCTCTTCGTCACCGGAGGCCTCGGAGGAACCCCCGACGACGTCACGCGCGAGGCGGTGGCGGCGGCGTTCGCCGTCGCCTGCGAGGAGCAGAGGCCGCTGGCCGAGGAGCTGCGCGCGCGCTTCGCTCCCCGCGGGCTCGGCGACTACGCCGCCCGCTGGGCGTGCCTCCCCCGCGGGGCGGAGCCGCTCCCGAACCCGCTCGGCGGCGCGCCCGGCCTCGTCCTCGCGAACGTCTACGTCCTGCCCGGCCTCCCGAGCGAGATGGAGGCGATGTTCGACGCCGTCTCCGCCCGCTTCGGCGGCCGCCCGATCGGCACCTGGCGGCGGCGCTACCGCACGGGCGAGGGCCAGATCGTCGCCGTCCTCGAGGAGGCGACGCGGCGGCACCCGACCGTCGCCGTGGGGAGCTATCCGACGTTCCTGCCCGGCGGCCCCGAGGTCGAGGTCGTCCTCAAGTCGAGCGACGAGGAGGCGCTGGCCGAGGCGAGGAGCTGGCTCGAACGCGCGCTCGAGCACCTGCTCGCCGCACCGACGGGCGCCTAGTCGACGCGCTTTTCGCGGACGCGGGCAGCCGCGGAGCGAGCGTCTACCATCGAGCCACGTGGCCGTCGCGTCGCCCCACGAGTACCTCGCCGAGCTGAACCCGGCGCAGCGCGAGGCGGTGCTCGCGACGGAAGGACCGGTTCTCGTCGTCGCGGGCGCCGGGTCGGGAAAGACGCGAGTCCTGACGCACCGGATCGTCCACCTCGTGCGCGCCGCGGGCGCGAAGCCGAACGAGATCCTCGCCATCACCTTCACGAACCGGGCCGCCGCCGAGATGAAGCGCCGCCTCGAGGATCTCGTGGGCGACGTCGCGCGCACGATGTGGGTGATGACGTTCCATGCCGCGTGCGGGCGCATCCTGCGCCGGGAGGCGCCCAGGCTCGGATACAGGTCGAACTTCACGATCTACGACCAGGCCGACCAGGTCCGCGTCGTGAAGTCGTGCCTGGAAGAGCTCGAGCGCGACCCGAAGCGGTTTGCGCCCCGCGGGATCCACGCGCAGATCTCGATGGCGAAGAACCGGCTCGGCGGCGCCGACGAGTACCGAGACCGCGTCGCGTCCTTCTACGACCAGACCGTCGCGGACGTGTACGAGCTCTACCAGCGTCGTCTCTTCGCCTCGAACGCGCTGGATTTCGACGACCTCCTCATGCTGACGGTCGCCGTCCTTGAGCGTTTCCCCGAGGCGCGCGAGCGCTGGCAGAAGGCGTTCCGCTACGTGCTCGTCGACGAGTACCAGGACACGAACCACGCGCAGTATCGACTGCTGCAACTGCTGGGCTCGGGGCACGGCAACGTTTGCGCCGTTGGCGATCCGGATCAGTCGATCTACGCGTTCAGGGGCGCGGACATCCGCAACATCCTCG
>JACVSB010000025.1 GCA_014534155.1 Thermoleophilia bacterium | reverse complement strand
CCGATCTCTCGGGTGACCTCGCGCCGGATCCGGATGTGGTTCGGCGCGTCGTCGCGCGATTTGTTTCCGGACAGGAAGACGCTCGAGAGCTTGTCGAAGGTGAGCTGGCCGTCCGGAGGCGGATACCGCGTGCCGGCGTCGCCGAGGAAGAGGTCGGCCGCGGCGTCGGGCTCGAGCGTCGCATCCCGCGGCGGGAAGCGGCCGAGCGAGTTGAGCGCCATTCCGGCGACCAGCGCGCCGCGCGCGAAGCCGGAGCGGAACGCAGGCCGGACGTTCCGCACCCGTTTCAGGTCCTTCCAGACGTAGCTCTCCCGGAGCGCGTCGTCGTAGGGGTCGAGTGCGCCGGGCTCCCACGCCGTCCGCCCCGGCGAGACGGCGTCGACGGCGGTCTCGGCGGCGAGCATGCCCGACCGCATCGCGTAGTGGATCCCCTTCAGTGCGGGGACGTTCACGAGCCCGGCCCCGTCGCCGACGATCATCCCTCCCGGGAAGCTCAGCCGGCGGGGCAGGGCCAGGAACCCGCCTTCGGGGATCGTCTTCGCCCCCCAGGCGACCCGTTTTCCGCCTTCCAGGATGCGGCGCACGAACGGGTGCGTCTTGAACTGCTGGAGCAGGTCGTGCGGTGACAGCGTCGCGTCCCGATACTCGAGCCCGACGACGAAGCCGAGTGCGACGCGGCTCTCTCCCATCGGGTACACGAAGCTACCGCCGAACTCGCCGTAGCGCCGGCCGCCGCGCAGCGGCCACCCCATCGTGTGGATGACGCGCTCGAGCGGGCGCGGCACCTCCCACACTTCCTTCACGCCCAGCGCCCACACCTGCGGGCGCTGGACGAGGCCGAACTCGCTCAGCGCGACTCCGGTCAGGTGGCCCTGCGTCCCTTCGGCGAGGATCGTGACGCGCGCGGTCACATCCGCGCCCGGCTCGAACGTCGCGAGTTGCTCGCCTCGTCGCCCCCGCCCCTTGTCGCCGGTGCGAATGCCGACGACCCGCGCCGCGGAGACGAGAAGCTTCTCGGCCGCGGTCTCCGGGATGACCATGACGCCGAGCTCCTCCGCGCGGGCAGCGAGCCAGCCGGCGACCGCGTCCAGCGAGGCGACGTAGTTGCCGTGGTTCCACATCGGCGGGGGCGCGGGAATCCGCTGCGCCCGACGAGCGGTCAGGTAGTAGACCCCCTCCCGCACGACCGGGGCAAGGAAAGGGAACTCGGCGGTCGGCATCCCGGGGAAGAGCTGGCGGAACGCGCGCGGGTTCACGACCGCGCCCGAGAGAAGGTGGGCACCCGGTGCCTTGGCCTTCTCGACGACCGCGATCGGGACCTCTCCGAGCCGCTTAGCGAGCTCGGGCCGCTCCCGGAGGAGCTGCCCTGCCCGCACGGCGGCGGCCAGGCCCGCCGGGCCGCCGCCCACGATGAGGATGCCGACCTCGATCCGCTCCTCGCGCGGGTCGCTCGGCTCGACGACGAACTCGCGGGGGTCGAACGGGGGCGGGTACTGGACGGGCGCGCTCACGCCCTGCGCTCGCGCACGAGCTCCGTCAGCCGGGGGACGATCTCGTGCAGGTCGCCGATGACGGCGACGTCCGAGTACTCGAAAATCGGCGCGTTCGGATCCTTGTTGATCGCCACGATCGTGCCGGAGCTCTGCATGCCGACCTTGTGCTGGATCGCTCCCGAGATCCCGCACGCGAGGTAGAGCCTGGGGGACACCGACCGGCCGGTCTGGCCCACCTGGCTCGCGTACGGGTACCAGCCCGCGTCGACGACCGCCCGCGTGGCCGCCACGGCTCCCCCCAGCTCGCGGGCGAGCTCCTCGAGCAGGGCGAACTTCTCGGGACCGCCGAGGCCGCGCCCGCCGGCGACGACGACGTCGGCGTCTTCGATCGAGGGGCCGGTCTCGTCGGTCCGCGCCGGCTCCAGCATCCGCGTGCGCAGAGACCACTCCTGCACGTGGACGGGCACGTCCTCGAGCTCCGCCTCGCCGCCGGCCTCGCTCGGCTCGAACGTGCCCGAGCGGACGAGCGCGAGGCGAGGCTCGCCCTTCCACCCCACCTCGACGAGCACCGAGTCGCCGAAGGCCGGCCGCGTGCCCTGGAGCTCCCCGTCTGCCAGCCGGATGTCGACGAGGTCCCAGTTGAGGCCGGCGCCGAGGCGGGCGGCGAGGCCAGCTGCCACATCGGCCGTGAGGACGGAGGCCGCGAAGAGGACGGTGTCGAACCCGCGCTCCGAGACCACGCGCTCCAGGACATCGACCCTCGGCTGCGGGAGCGGCGCCTCGAGCGAGGCGTCATCGGCGACGAGGACGCGCGAGGCGCCGAAACGCCCCAGGCCCTCGGCGAGCGCGCGCACGCCCTCCCCGGCGACGAAGGCGGTCGCCTCGCCCTCGAGGGCCGCTGCCCTGCCCAGCACGCCGAGGGAGGCCTTGACGGGCTCGTTCTCGTGGTGCTCGACGTAGGCGAGGATCGGCATCCGCGGCGGCGGCGACTAGATCAGCCTGCGGTCGGCTAGGAGCTGGACGAGCTTCTCGGCAGCCGCCGTGCCGTCGTCTTCGATGCGCACTGCCTCACCCCGAGCGGGAGGATCGGCGAGCTCGATCACCGTCGTCCGCGATCCCGCGTCGCCCGTCTCGCTCGCCTCAACCCCGAGGTCGGCGAGCGAGACGACGTCCTGGGGCTTTCGCTTCGCGCCCATGATCCCCTTCAGCGAGGGGTAGCGGGGCTCGTTGATCGCGTCGGAGACCGCGACGACGCAGGGAAGCGGCGCCTCGAGCACGTCGTATCCGAACTCCGTCTGGCGCTTGCAGCGCACGGCCCCGTCCAGGAGCTCCAGCGAGGCCGCCTGGGACACGAGCGCAAGCCGGAGCCGATCTGCGAGCGCAGCCCAGAGGACAGCCCCGTCGGAGTCGGCGCCCTGCTGGCCGAGGAGGACGAGGTCGGGCTCCTCCCGCTCGACCGCCTCTGCGAGCACCCGGGCGGTGGCGACGAGGTCGGAGCCGGCCGCGGCCGGATCGCTCACGAGGACGACGCGGTCGGCTCCCATCGCGAGCGCCTTGCGCAGCGAGTCGCTGGCCCGCTCGGGGGCCATCGACAGGATCACGACCTCGGTCTCGGGCGCGGCGTCCCTCACGCGCAGCGCCTCCTCGACCGCGTGCGTGTCGAAGTCGTTGAGAGCACCGCCGACGGTGCGATCGAGGCGGAGCGTCTCGGGATCGAGCCGCTTGGGAGCAGCGGGATCGGGCACTTCCTTGACGAGAACCGCGATCTTCACCGCTCGCGAGCATATCCGCCGGCCCCCCCGCGAGCCGGGCCGGAGGACGTCGTCACGCGCCGAAGCGGTCTGCTACCGTCCCGCGCTTCGGACTGGGGCCCACGCCGGAGCCCCCCGGAGCTCATGCCCAGAAGCCGCCGGACAGCAGCCCGAACGCTCCTCGCCGTGCTCGCCGCCGGCCTACTCGGCGGCCCTGCGCTCGCGGCGCCGCCGAAGCGGATCATCTTTCCCGTCATCGGGCCCGTCACGTACACCAACGACTTCGGGGCCCCCCGGGGCGACCGCAGGCATCAGGGCAACGACATCATGGCCGCCCGCCGGGCGCCGGTCGTCGCGGTCGAGCGCGGCCGGGTCGAGATCCCCTCCTGGTCAAGAAGCGACTGCGCGCTCATCGTTCACGGGCGCAGCGGAACCGACTACTGGTACCTGCACCTGAACAACGACGTCGGCCCGGGCAACGACAACCGCGGGGGGTGCGGCCGCGGAACCTCCTACGCCCGCGGTCTCGCGAACGGCGAGCGGGTCCGCGCGGGCGAGCTCGTCGGTTACGTCGGCGACTCGGGGGACGCGAACGGGATCTCGCCCCACCTGCACTTCGAGCTCCACCCGAACGGAGGGCGCGCGGTTTCGCCGTACCGCTGGCTTACCCGAGCGCCGCGGCTCCTCTACGCGGTGCGCGGCGACGTCCCCCGCGTCCGGCTCGCGCTCTTCGGGCGTGTGCGCTCCCTCGAGGAGGAGTTCGGGCTCCTCGTCAGGGCCGTGGCTGTGTCGGGTGGCTGGCGGGGAAAGTCGGCCCCCCGCGTTGTCAGGCTCGCGCACGCGCGCGAGATGCGCGTCGAGCGCGCTCGGGACGGAGAGGTCTTCCCGGCCCGCCTCGCGAGGGCGACGATCGGGGAACGGGTCACGGTGTGGACGACCGTCTTCGAGCCGACGCTCGCGACCCAGATCGCCCGCCCCGGAGTCCTCTCAGCGGAACGGATCCGCCTGCGCGGCCTCCCGGGCGGACGCTAGGGGAGCGCAGCCCGAAGCTCGCGCGCGGCCGCCTCCGGGTCCCGCGCGGCGCCGATCGCCCGCACTACCGCAATCCGCGTCGCGCCCGCGGCGACGACGGCCTCGACCGACGTCCTGTCGACGCCGCCGATCGCGAACCACGGAAGACGGGCATGAGCGGCCGCGTGACGCACGAGCTCGAGGCCTGCCGGAGGGCGTCCCGGCTTGGAGGGCGTCGCGTACACCGGCCCGACCCCGGCGTAGTCGCCCTCGGCGGCATCGAGCTCGGCCGGTACGTGCGTCGAGAGGCCCACGACGAGGCCGAAGCGGCGCGCGGCTGCAACGGGGAGATCCTCCTGGCCGAGGTGAACGGCGTCGGCCTCGGCGAGGACGGCCAGATCCGGGCGGTCGTTGACGACGAGCGGAACGCCGAGACGGCGCGTCAGCTCGCGCGCCTCTTCCAGGATCGGGAGGTAGCTGCCGTCGGCCAGCGTCTTCTCGCGAAGCTGCACGAGGTCGACGCCGCCGCGGACGGCGGCGGTCAAGAACTCGGCCAGGTCCGGGCGTGCGGGCGTGATCAGGTAGAGGCGCCGTGCGGCGAAGGAGGCGTCAGCCACCGGCGACGGGCCGCGCGATCACGAGCACGTCGCCGTCGGCGAGCTCGGTCTCGGCGTAGGCGGCGCGCTCGACCGGCCGGCCGTTTCGCTCCACGAGCGCCCAGCGGCCGCCGAGCTCGAGGCGCTCGAGGAGCCGAGCCACCGTGTCGCCTTCCTCGACCTCCCGCGCAGCGCCGTTGACGACGATCGTCACGCGTGCGTCACGAGCCCCGCCGCGGGGCTCGAGGGCTCGGCCGCGGGCCGCTCGTCCATGACCCCGGCGCGGTGCGCCTCGCGCCCGGCTTCGACCGCGAGCCGAAAGGCGCGCGCCATCCGGACGGGGTCGCCGGCGCGCGCCAGCGCGGTGTTCACGAGGACCGCGTCGGCGCCGAGCTCCATCGCCTCCGCAGCGTGGGACGGAGCTCCGAGGCCGGCATCGACGACGACGGGAACGTCCACCTCCTCGACCGTGATCCGGATCGCCTCGCGAAGCTTGAGGCCCCGCCCGGTGCCGATCGGCGCGGCGAGCGGCATAACCGTGGCGCAACCGACGTCCGCGAGCTTTCGCGCGAGGACGGGGTCCGGCAGCACGTAGGGGAGGACCGTGAACCCCTCGCCGACCAGGACCTCCGCCGCGCGGAGCGTCTCCACCGGATCGGGGAGCAGGTGGCGCGGATCGGGGATCACCTCGAGCTTGACCCAGCTCGGAAGGCCGCCGGCGCGCGCGAGCCGCGCCACGCGGACTGCCTCGTCCGCGCTCTCGCAGCCCGCCGTGTTGGGGAGGAGCAGGACGTCGTCGGGCAGGAAGGCCGTCACCTCCTGACTGCCGCCGCCCAGGTCCATCCGCCGGACGGCGACCGTGACGATCTCGGCGCCCGAGGCGAGGACGGCGTCGCGCATCGTCTCCGCCGAGGCGTACTTCCCCGTCCCGACCATCAGGCGCGAGCGGAACTCACGGTCCGCGATCGTCAGCGTGTCCACCCCGTCTCCCTTCGCTGGCATGACCCAGATCAGGTTCTCGGTCGCGGTCTCGTGACCGCCTCTCAGCCCCCGGCCAGGGACTCCCGCGGAACCCAGGCTAGCAGCGTGCTAACGGCCCCGGAAGCGTGCCTCGCGCTTCTCCAGGAACGCCGCCATGCCCTCGTCCTGGTCCTCGGTGGCGAAGCCGAGGGCGAACAGGTTCTCCTCCTGCACGAGGTTCGCGTCGTGCGCGCCCTGCAGCGACAGGTTCACTGCCTCCTTCGCCCAGGCGAGCGCGACCGCGCCCTTCGCCGCGAGAAGCCGCGCCGTCTCGAGCGTCCTCGGCATGAGCTCGTCCGGCTCGTAGACGGCGTTCACGAGCCCTCGTCGCTCCGCCTCCTCGGCGTCCACGACGCGCCCGGTGAGCACGAGCTCCTTCGCGAAGCCCAGCGTCGTCGTCCGCGCGAGGCGCTGGGTTCCCCCCCAGCCCGGAATGACGCCGAGGTTCACCTCCGGCTGCCCGAGCTTCGCCCGCCGGGAGGCGTACCGGAGGTCGCAGGCGAGGGCGAGCTCGCAGCCGCCGCCGAGCGCGAACCCGTTCACAGCCGCGATCGTCGGCTTCGCCATCGTCTCGAGAAGGTGTGCCGTCTCCTGCCCGAGCCCTCCCCACTCCCGCGCCTCGAGCACCGAGAGACCGCTCATGTAGCCGATGTCGGCGCCGGCAGCGAACGCGCGCTCTCCGGCTCCCGTGAGGACGACGACCCGGGAGCCCGCGTCGCCTGAGAGCTCGCGCAGCCGGTCGCGAAGCTCGCCGAGGTGCTCGAGGTCGAGCGCGTTCAGCGCGTCCGGGCGGTCGAGCACGACCACCGCGACGGTGCCCTCGCGCTCGACGCGGATGCCCATCAGGCCTCCGCTGCCACCCGTTCGCGCAGGAAGTCGACGATCGCCGAGACCGGCGCGCCCGGCGTGAAGACCTCCGCGACGCCCTGCTCCTTCAACGCGCGTACGTCCTCCCGTGGGATCGTGCCGCCGACGACGACGAGCACGTCCTCGAGGCCCTGCTTCCGGAGGCCGTCGAGGATCCTCGGCACGAGGGTCATGTGCGCCCCCGAGAGGATGGAGATCCCGACGGCGTCGGCGTCCTCCTGCAGCGCCGTCTCGACGATCTGCTCTGGGGTCTGGTGCAGGCCCGTGTAGATCACCTCCATGCCGGCGTCCCGCAGGGCCCTGGCGATGATCTTGGCGCCGCGGTCGTGTCCGTCCAGCCCGGGCTTCGCGATCACGACGCGGATCTTGCGCCTCGACACCCCCTCGCTCACCGTCGTCTCGGCCATCAGACCCAGGGCGCCGTGTCGCGACCCGGCGCCGGTGGGAGTATATGGCGGTGCGCCTGACCGTCATCGGCTCCTCGCCCGCGTGGCCCAACCCCGGCGGGGCGCAGTCCGGATACCTCGTCGAGGGGCCGGGGCGGCTTCTGCTCGACTGCGGCCCCGGCGTTCTCGCCCGCCTGCGCCAGTCCGGCGCGGCCGCGGTGGACGCGGTCGCGATCACGCACTTCCACCTCGACCACTGGGGCGACCTCGTACCGTGGGCGTGGCTCTCCGTCTACGGGCGGGCGGCGCTGCCCCGCGCGGAGCTCTGGCTGCCGCCCGGCGGGACGGAGGAGCTCGCCCACTTCGCTGGCCACTGGGGCACCGACGCGATGTTCGAGCGGGCCTTCGACGTGCGGGAGTTCGGCGAGGCGCCCTTCTCGGCCGCCGGTTTCGAGGTCGAGCCGTGCCGTGTGCCGCACTACACGCTCCGCGCCTACGGCTTCCGCATCCGGGAGGGCGGGCAGGGCAGCGTGCTCGCGTACTCGGGCGACTCGGGCCCCGGCGAGCAGCTCGCGGCCCTTGCCCGGCGCGCCGACCTCTTCCTCTGCGAGGCGACGCTCGCGACCGGGGTGGGCGAGGGAGAGCCGCGGGGTCACCTCGCCGCCGAGGAGGCGCTCGCGGCCGCGGACGGCCGCATCCTCCTCACGCACCGCCCCGTCGAGCTCCCGCCGCCCGACGGCGTGGCGGTCGCGCGCGACGGGCTCGTCGTCGAGCTGTAAGACGTCTAGGCGACGGCCGGCTCGTCCCCGCCGGCCCAGCGCACGCGATCCTCGGCCCCGGTCCAGAGCGGCCGGCGCCGGATCTCGACCGCGACAACCCGTTCCGGCCGATAGAACCGGCTCCCGAACCGCGGCCACTCCCCCGCGCGCGAGACGCGCGCCACGAGCTCGCGGGCCGCGGCCTCTGCCTCCTCCTCGCCGGCGACGAAGGCTGCTTCGACCTCGTCGCCGTCCTCGAAGAGAAGGACCACGCGGAAGGCGGCCTCCTCGCGCGTCGGCGCCGTCTGCACGCGCTCGCTCTGCAGCGGCTCGCGGACCTCGTCCTGCATCTCCTGCCCGCTGCCGTTCTCGCTCTCCACGTCGTCCTCTCGTATCCGCGCCTTGTCGCCGAAGCCGAACCCCTGGTCCTCCTATGCGTCGGCGCGCCCGGCGCGTCCACTATCGCTCGGAAGGGTGGTCGCGAGCGCAGCCGGCCGCCCGCCGGGGTTCAGAAGACGGGCGTCTCGCGCCAGACGCCCCAGACGTCGCGGAGCGTGTCGCACATCTCGCCGAGGGTCGCGTAGGCCATCGATGCCTCGACGATCGCCGGCATGAGGTTTCGCCCCTCGACGGCCGCGTCCTCGCGCAGGCGGGCGAGTACGGACTCGACGGCGGCGCTGTCGCGGCGCGCGCGGAGACCGCGGACGCGCTCGACCTGCTTTCGCTCGAGCTCCGGGTCGATGTGCAGCGTCTCGATCGGCTTCTCCTCCGGCTCCTCGAAGCGGTTGACGCCGACGATGACCCGCTCGCCGCGCTCGACCTCGCCCTGGAAGCGAAACGACGCCTCCGCGATCTCGCGCTGGAAGAAGTTCTCCTTGATCGCGGGAACTACGCCCCCGAGCCGGCGGATGCGCTCGAAGTAGTCGTACGCCTCCGCCTCGAGGCGGTTGGTCAGGTCTTCCAGGTAGTAGGAGCCGCCGAGGGGATCGATCGTGGACGCCACACCTGTCTCGTGCGCGAGCACCTGCTGCGTCCGCAGGGCGATCTTGACGGCGTGCTCGGTCGGCAGCGCGAGCGCCTCGTCGAACGAGTTCGTGTGCAGCGACTGGCAGCCGCCGAGGACCGCCGCGAGCGCCTCGACGGCCGTGCGGACGACGTTCACCTGCGGCTGCTGGGCGGTCAGCGAGACGCCCGCCGTCTGGGCGTGGAAGCGCATGAGCCAGGAGCGCGGGTCCTTCGCCGAGTAGCGGTCGCGGAGCTCGCGCGCCCAGATCCGGCGGGCGGCGCGGTACTTCGCGATCTCCTCGAAGAAGTCAATGTGGGCGTTGAAGAAGAAGGAGAGGCGGGGGGCGAACGCGTCGACGTCCAGTCCGCGCTCCATGGCCGCCTCGACGTAGGCGAACCCGTCGGCGAGCGTGAAGGCGAGCTCCTGCGCGGCCGTCGCGCCGGCTTCGCGGATGTGGTACCCCGAGATCGAGACCGGGTGCCAGAGCGGGACGTCGGCCGCACAGTACTCGATCATGTCCACGCAGAGCCGCATCGATGGCTCGGGAGGGAAGATCCACTCCTTCTGGGCGATGTACTCCTTGAGGATGTCCGTCTGGATCGTCCCGCGGAGCCTGTCCCGAGCGGCGCCCTGCTTCTCGGCGACGCACACGTAGAACGCGAGCACGATCGCCGCCGGCGCGTTGATCGTCATCGAGGTCGAGACCTCGTTCAGCGGAATCCCCGCGAAGAGGAGCTCCATGTCCTCGAGCGAGTCGACCGCGACGCCCTCGCGGCCGACTTCGCCCCGCGCCTTGGGGTGGTCCGAGTCGTAGCCCATGAGCGTCGGCATGTCGAACGCGGTCGAGAGCCCGGTTTGCCCGTGCTCGAGCAGGTAGCGGAAGCGGCTGTTCGTCTCCTCGGCTGTGCCGAAGCCCGCGAACTGGCGCATCGTCCAGAGGCGGCCGCGGTACATGGACGGGTACGGGCCCCGCGTGTACGGGTAGACGCCGGGGTAACCGAGGTCGCGCTCGTAGTCGAGGGCCACGGTGTCCGGGGTCGCAAGCGGCTCCGCGGGGAGCCCCGAGATCGTCGTGAAGAGCGCGTCGCGCTCGGGCTTGCGCTCGTAGAGCTCCTGGCGCCAGGCCTCGGTCGCGTTCACGGCCGAGCCCTCCTCGGTCGTCGCCATCCACCCCATTCTACGGAGAGCGGGGCACGGTCTACCGCGCTGCGAGGGCGATCGCGACGGCGACGGCGAGGAGGACGAGCCCGATCGCGCGCCGGAGCGCCCGCTCGGAAAGCCGCCCCGTCAGCCGGGCCCCGAGCCATGCCCCGGGGATGGTCGCGGGCACGGAGACCGCGAGGATCGCCCACTCCACCTCCAGCCGGACGGCGTGCCCGAGGAAGCCGAAGACCCCGAGCGCGAACCCGACCACGAGGTTCGTCCCGACCGCCTTGTGCGGAGACAGGCCGACGGCCTTGACGAGCGCCGGGAGCCGGAGGGTCCCGAGGATCAGCCCGACCGTGCCGCCGAGGAGGCCGATCGCGGCGCCGGCGAGGGTGGCGACCACGCGCGCATCGCGGGCGCCCCTGGGTGCGGGCGCGAGGCCGAGCAGCATGTCCAGCCCGCTGTAGAAGACGACGCCCGCGACCAGCGCCAGGAGCGCGCGCTCGGGCGCGAACCCCGCCGCGTAGCCCCCGACGAAGGCTCCCGCGACGGAAGGGGGCCCCATCCAGCGCACGATGTGCCAGTCCACCCTCCCGGCGCGGGCATGGCGGAACGCGCCCACCAGGGCCGAGACCGCGCTGACCGCGATGTTCGTGCCGGCCGCGTCCGCGGCACTGCCCGACGCCGCCAGGACCGCCGGGAGCCGAAGACTTCCGAGGACGAGCCCTACCGCGGCGCCGAGGAGCCCGGCGGTGAACGAGCCCGCGGCCGCTAGTGCGAGCTTCCAGGCTTCCAGACGGGCTCGTCGTGGCCGGCGTTTGCCCCTCGGGCGAGGATGAAGAGGAGATCCGAGAGCCGGTTCAGGTACGCGAGGGCTGCCGGGTTCACGTCCTCCCCGCGAGCGAGCGAGACGACTGCGCGCTCGGCCCGCCTGCAGACGGTGCGCGCGACGTGCAGGAGGCCCGCAGCTCGCGTGCCTCCCGGGAGGACGAAGCTGCGAAGTGGCGGGAGCTCGGCGTTCGCGCGGTCGCAGAGCTCCTCGAGGCGGGCGACCTGGGCCGGGCTGATCCGGAGGCGCTCGCGCTTGCGGTCCGCGAGCGGGACGGCGAGGTCGGCGCCGAGGTCGAAGAGCTCGTTCTGGACGCGCCCGAGCGTCGCCCGCAGATCGGCCGGGAGGGCCTCCGCGAGCGCGAGCCCGAGGACCGCGTTCAGCTCGTCGACGACGCCGTACGCCGCGATGCGCGGGTCGTCTTTCGGGACGCGCGTTCCATCGCCGAGGCTCGTCTCCCCCGCGTCGCCGCCCCGCGTGTAGATCCGATCCAGGCGGACGGGCTCGTCCCGCCGGCGCGAGGCGCTCACGCGGCGGCGGGGACGGCGCGCTCGACCAGGCCGAGGAGAGAGCGGGCGACGACCAGGCGCTGAATCTCGCTCGTGCCCTCGTAGATCTCGGTGACCTTCGCGTCCCGGTAGTAGCGCTCCGCGGGGAACTCCTTCGTGTACCCGTAGCCGCCGAGCACCTGGATCGCCTCGCCCGTCGCGCGGCGGGCGACGGCGGATGCGAACAGCTTCGCCTTCGCTCCAGCCTCCGCGTGCGGAAGCGCCTGGTCGCGAAGCCAGGCTGCGTGCAGCGTCAGGAACCGCGCGGCGTCGATCTCCGTCGCCATGTCGGCGAGCTTCGCCTGGATCGCCCCGAACTCGGCGATCCGCCGTCCGAACTGGCGCCGCTCGAGCGCGTAGGCGCGGGCGGTCTCGAACGCCGCCCGCGCGATCCCGACGGCCTGCGCCGCGATCCCGATCCTCCCGCCGTCGAGCGTCGCCATGGCGATCCGAAACCCCTTCCCGTCGTCGCCGAGCAGACGGCCCGCGGGGAGCCGGACGCCGTCGAGGACGAGGTCCCCCGTCGTGCTCGAGCGCAGCCCCAGCTTGCGATGCTCGCCCGTGAGGCCGACCTCGTCCGCGGCCAGGTCGACGAGGAAGCAGGAGATCCCGGCGTCGCCGCGGGCGAAGACGAGCGCGATGCCGCCGAGGCTCGCGTTGGTGATCCACTGCTTCCGTCCCGTCAGGCGCCAGCCGTCGCCAACCCGGTCGGCGCGGGCTCGAAGCGAGCGCGCGTCGGACCCGGCCTCGGGCTCCGTGAGCGCGAAGGCGCCTACGCGCTCGCCGCGCGCGAGCGGCGGAACGAGCTCGGCCCGCTGCTCGTCGCTCCCGAAACGGACGATGGGGAGCGTCGCCGCGCTCGTGTGCACGGCCACCGTGACGCCGATGCCGGCGTCGGCGCGCGAGAGCTCCTCCAGCGCCAGGACGTACGAGATGAAGTCGGCGCCCGCGCCGCCCAGCTCCTCGGGCACGCAGATCCCCATGAGGCCGAGCTCTCCGAGCTTCGCGACGACCTCGTGCGGGAAGCGGTGCTCCCGGTCCCACCCGGCTGCCCACGGTGCGATCTCGGCGTCGGCGAACTCGCGCGCGAGCGCCTGGATCTCCCCCTGCTCGGGCGCGAGACCGAAGTCCACGGCCTGAGGATAGTGCGGCGCCGGGCGGCGCCGGCCAAAGCGGCCGTCGGTCTCGGCTCAGGCGGCCGAGAACTCGCGCGCGATCTCGCGCAGCGCGGGCTCGGCCTCGAGGAAGACCTCGCCGACGGCCGGATCGAACTGCAGGCCGACCTCGTGCGTGATCTCGATGCGGGCGAACTCCCAGGTGCGCGCCTTGCGGTACGGCCGGTCGCTCGTGATCGCGTCGAGCGCGTCCGCGATGGCGAAGACTCGAGCCCCGAGCGGGATCTCCTCGCGCGCGAGCCCGTCGG